>DATNGU010000031.1:0-2000 GCA_035605775.1 Solirubrobacterales bacterium
CTCAAGTACACGGCGACGTCTCGTCTCGTCTTCGGCCGCGCGCTCCGCGACATCGGGCGTGCGCCGGAGGCGATCGACGCGTTGAGACAGGCGCTTGAAGAGGCCGAGCGGCTCAAGCACCCGCCGACGCTCTGGTGCGCAGCAGCAGCCCTCTCCGAATCTCTCTATGCGGCAGGGGACGACGCCGGCGCCGAGGCGGCGTTTGCTCGAGCGCGAGCCACGATCGATGCATTCACCGCGGGCCTCTCGAATGGGCGGAAGGAGCAATTCCTCGCTGCGCCCCAGCTCGCCCAGCTTTTAGCGTTCGCAACCTGACCGCGGCGCCCATGGAAGGAACGCCATGGTCAACGACCTTTCATTCGCATGTTCTCGACAACCGGTTGCACCTCATCCTGGAACTGAGCAGGACCCCCCATTCCCGGGAGCTCCGCGCTCGCCGCTTCGTCGGCCACGCCAACTGCCCGTATCGGCAGCCCGGCGGCCTTCCAGCCCTCGTAGCCGCCGACGATGTCGGTCGCGGTCCACCAGCCGAGGTCGCGCAGGGTCACCGCCGCAAAGCTTGAGGAGAACCCATGCGCGCAAAAGACGATCACTCGCTGCCCGGGCTCCACGTGCGGGTTCGAGAAGCCCGACTCAGGGTCGAGTCGCCACTCGAGCACGGAGCGCGGGATGTGCACGGAACCTGGGATGAGACCTTCCCGCCGGCGCTCGTCGCTCGAGCGCAGATCGATGACGACCGCTCCATCGCGAAGCGCCTGGAAGGCAGCCGTAGGATCGAGTCGCGGGGAAATGCGGCTTTGCGCTTCTGAGAGGAGCTCGGCCGCCGTTCGTCGCAGTGGCAGGGGTTTCGGGCCGAAATGCGTTGCGGCAACCCAAACCCCGCTCGCTCCTGTGAGAGCGGCAACGATGACGATCGCCGGCCCAGAGCCAGCCGCATCGGCGACAAACCCTGCAAGAAGGGCGCCGACGACGAAGCCGAAGTCGCGCCAGAAGCGGTAGACGCCAACGACCTGGGCCCGCTCAATCGGCTGGACGGTGTCGGAGACGGCTGCGATCAAGGTCGGGTAGACGAGCGCGGTTCCGATTCCGAGGAGGACGGCGGCGCCGAGCGCAGGGGCGAAGGCTCCGCCTCCGGCGACGAGCAACGCGAGCGCAACTGCCTGCGTGAGCATGCCGGCCACGATCAAGGGCTTGCGTCCGGTGTGGTCGGAGAGCCACCCCGTCAGCAGTTGGCCCGCACCCCAGACGGCCGGATAGACAGCCGCGACAATGCCGATCTGCGTCGTGCTCGCGCCATGCGCAGCCAGGTACAGCGGCGCCAGTCCCCAAGCAAGCGCGTCGTTCAGGTTATTGACGAGCCCCGCCTGCGAGCAGGCGCGCAATGTCGGGTGATGGACAGTCGCTCGGGCGAAGGCCGAGCGCAGCGTTCCGCTGACGCCGGCTCCGTGCGCCTGCTGCTCGCGTTCGACGTGCCCGGCGGTGTCACGCACGAAGAGGATCGAGATGACGGTCGCGAGCACAGCGATCGCTGCACCCAGCACCCAGACGAGCGTGCGCGGGGCGTAGGTGGCTGCGAGGGCGCCGGTGACGAGCGCAGCTGCCGCGACGCCAAGGTAGCCGGCGGACTCGTTCAGGCCGAGGGCGAGCCCGCGCCGCCGAGCGCCGACGAGATCGATCTTCATCACGACGGTCATCGACCAGGCAAGCCCCTGGTTAGCGCCAAGGAAGAGGTTCGCAACGACGATCCAGCCCCAGCTGGGCGCAACGGCGATGAGGAGCGGTACCGGAAGAGCGAGCAGCCAGCCGAGCACGAGCAGGCGCTTGCGACCGACTCGATCGGCGAGCCCGCCAGCCGCAAGGTTCGAGATTGCCTTGGCGATCCCGAAGGCGACGACGAAGCTGAGGATGGCGCTCTTCGAGGCGAGACCGAAGTCACGCTCGCCGACGAGCGGAAGCATGCTCCGCTCCAGGCCCACCATGGCGCCGACGAACGCGTTCAG
>DATNGU010000032.1:0-2641 GCA_035605775.1 Solirubrobacterales bacterium
CAGCAGGCAGGCGGCGCCGTCGTTCAGGGTCGAGGCATTGCCGGCGGTGACAGTCCCGCCTTCGCGGAAGACCGGTCGCAGGGCCGCCATTTTCTCCAGCGAAGCATCGGGACGCGGTCCCTCGTCTGCCTCGGCGAGGACCGTCTCGCGCCCCTTGGGCGCCTCGATCGGGACGATCTCCTCGGCGAAGAGCCCGGCCTCGACTGCAGCGACCGCGCGCTGGTGGCTGCGCAGCGCGAAGGCATCCTGGTCCTCGCGGTCGATGCCGTAGCGCTCAGCGACGTTCTCGCCGGTCTCGCCCATCGATTCGGTCGAGACGCCAAGCTCGGCCATCCGCGGGTTGACGAAGCGCCAGCCCAGCGTCGTGTCGTGCATCGTCTGCTCGCCGCGCGGCAGGCCGCGCTCCGGCTTCGCCACGACCCAGGGCGCCCGGCTCATCGACTCCACCCCACCCGCCAGGTAGAAGTCGCCCTCGCCGAGCTTGACGGCTCGCGCGGCGGCGTTGACCGCCTCCAGGCCGGAGGCGCAGAGGCGGTTGACCGTCGCGCCCGGCACGCCGTCGGGCAGACCGGCAAGCAGCGCCGCCATCCGTGCCACGTCGCGGTTGTCCTCGCCGGACTGGTTGGCCGCGCCGAAGTAGACGTCCGTGATCTCAGCCGGGTCGACCCCGGTTCGCTCGACGACGGCGCGGACGACATGTGCGGCGAGGTCGTCCGGGCGCACGCCGGAGAGAGCGCCGCGGTAGGCGCCCATCGGGGTGCGGACCGCGTCGACTAGATAGGCCTCAGGCATAGGCGAGCATTAAAAATGACCTGCGCCGGCGGCGTATCCTGCCCGCATGGGTTTCGTCCTTCTCACGATTGGCATGCTGGCGGTCATCGTCGGCGTCCTGGTTCTGATCGGCCACTTCTACCAGGGCAGCAGCGCCGAGCTGATCGATTGGAAACCGACCCGCAGCCCGGAGGTCGAGGCGCAGAACGAAATCGACGACGTGCAGCAGATGCTCGATGCGCAGAACGAGATGCGCCGCCGTCGCGGCGCCGCCGAGGTCGACGAGGGAGCGCTGCGTGCGGAGGTCGAAGAAGAGGAGCTGGAGCGGCTTCGGCGGGGCGACCCGTTCGGGGCTTGAGGTAAGCCGAGCGTGGCGCGGGCGCTGATCGTCGGTTGCGGCTGCCGTGGCCGGTTGCTGGGTGAAGGTCTGCTCGCCGAGGGCTGGGCGGTGCGAGGGACGAGCCGTCGGGAGGAGGGCCTGGCGCCGATTGGGGAGGCGGGGATCGAGCCCGCGCTCGCCGACCCCGGCCATCCCGGAACGGTGCTCGAGCTGGTCGGCGACGTGGCCACGGTGTACTGGCTGCTCGGTTCCGCGAGGGGGCCGGCCGAGAACCTCGAGGCGATCCACGGCGCCAGGCTTGAACGCCTGCTTGAGCGCCTGGTAGAAACCCCAGTGCGGCGCTTCGTCTACGAGGCGAACGGCAGCGTCGATGCTGAGACTTTGGAGCGGGGGAGCGCGATCGTGCGCGCTGCCGGCGAGCGCTGGCGCATTCCGGTGACCGTCGCAGGCCCGCAAATCGATATAGCTAAACTCGGATGGGAATTGAGGTAGATGCGCTCATTGAGGTAGATGCGCTCAAAGCGAGCATCCGAGAGGAGCAGTTCCGATGACCCTGCAGCTTGGTGACGTAGCACCCGATTTCGAGGCCGAGACGACCGAGGGCCGGATCAAGTTCCACGACTGGATCGGCGATTCCTGGGCGGTGCTGTTCTCGCACCCGAAGGACTTCACCCCGGTCTGCACGACCGAGCTCGGCTACATGGCGAGCATCGAGCCGGAGTTCGCGAAGCGCAACGTGAAGATCATCGGACTCTCGGTCGACCCGCTCGACAAGCACGAGGAGTGGGCGAAAGACATCGCCGAGACCCAGGGCACCGCGCCGAACTACCCGATCATCAGCGACGCAGACTTCGAGGTCGCGAAGCTCTACGGAATGCTTTCGGGCGACGTATCCGGCGACGCTGCAGACCGCACGCCGGCAGACAACCAGACCGTCCGCAACGTCTTCGTCATCGGTCCCGACAAGAAAATCAAACTCATCCTCGTCTACCCGATGACCACTGGGCGCAACTTCGACGAGGTCCTGCGCGTGATCGACTCGCTCCAGCTCACCGCCAATCACAAAGTCGCCACTCCAGCCCAATGGCAGGATGGCGACGACGTGATCATCGCCGGTTCGGTCTCCAACGATCAGGCGAAGGAGATCTACCCGGACGGGTGGGAAGAGCCGCGCCCCTACATCCGCATCGTGCCTCAGCCCGAAAAGGTCTAGTCGAGGCGCTCAAGCAGATCGCCGAGAATCCGTGCCGTGGCGCCCCAGATCAGGTGTCCTTCCACCTCGTAGGTAGGCGTGTGGATGGGGATGCCGCGGCGGATCAGGCGACGCATTTCGTAGCCGTCGCCGAGGACGTCCAGCGAGAAGGTGAGGACGGTCTCGACCTCGGTGGGATTGGGCTTCAGGTCCAGCTTCCCCGGATGGGGAATGTGACCGACGAAGGGGTGGATGCGGTAGCCGGTGACGAAGGTGCCGGTGGTTGGCAGCTGCTCGCCGATCTCTACCCGGGCGGGATCGAGTCCGATCTCCTCCTT
>DATNGU010000033.1:0-6034 GCA_035605775.1 Solirubrobacterales bacterium
TGGTGGCGCTGGCCGAATCCCTCGCCACCGATCCGGCCGGGCTCGAAGCCCGCCTCCTCGACCTCGGCGGCGACTCACCCAGCCTGAGCGAGCTCGGCGCTGACCGCTCCAAGCTCGATCAAGCCCTGGACTCGATGCTCGTGCGCCCGGAGCTGGCGTTCACGCCGGAGCCGCCCTCCCGCCACGACCTCGAGCAGCTGATCGATTCGGCCTGGTAGCTCGCGCGGGTGGCGGGGAAGGGAGGACCACCCCCGAGGAAGCTTTAGCTACCGCAGGGGGTGGTGGGTCCCCTTCCCCGAGAGGACCCGCGCGCCGGTAACCATGATCCCTTGATCGTGTAGCGCTGCTTAGTGACCGAAGAACGCCTCCAGCGCTACCACGAGTACACCCGTCGGCACAGCGTCAACTGGCCCCTTTATCTGCTGGCGAGGGTCTTCATGACGCCCTTCTTCCTCGTCTATTTCCGCCTTGGTCGAACCGGGCGCGAGCACGGTCGCGTCAGCGGCGGCCTGATTGTCGCCGCCAATCACCGCAGCTTCCTCGACCCGTTTGTGATCGGTGCCGCGCTGCCCTGGCGGCGAGCGATGAACTACGTGGCGAAGATCGAGTTGTTTGAGCGTCGTTGGCAAGGCTGGCTGCTTTCTCGCCTCGGCGCCTTTCCCATCCGCCGCGGCGAATCTGACGAGCTTGCGATGGAGACTGCGCGCCTTGCCGTCAAGCGGGGGGGCACCGTCTGCATCTTTCCTGAGGGGACGCGCATTCGCCGCGGCACGTTGGCGACACCGAAGCGGGGGGTGGGAAGGCTGGCGCTTCAGACCGGCGCCCCGGTCCTGCCAACCGCTGTCTTCGGCAGCGAGCATGTGCGCACGCGCTGGCGAATCCGACCGCGTCGGGTACGGGTGCGCCTGGGAAGAGCGATGACCTTCCCGCGTGTCGAGGAGCCCTCACCACCGCTGGCCGAATCGGTGACGGCGCGGATCTGGCCCAACGTCCTGCTGCAATGGGAAGAGATGGGCGGCCTGCCCCCGATGCGCCGCGCCGCGGTGATTGGTGCCGGCAGTTGGGGCACCGCCGTCGCCGTGCTGCTTGCCCGTGGTGGGCTCGAGGTCCAACTTGGTGCCCGCACCGCCGAGCAGGCGACCGAGATGGCCGAGGCTGGCGAAAACCGTCGCTATCTGGAGGGGGTCGAGCTGCCGGACTCGTTGCTGGTCTGTCCGGCCTCTGAGATCGAGTTGGCCGGCCTCGACCTGGTCTGCATGGCGATCCCCTCCGGCTCGCTGCCCCAGGCCGTAGGGGCGGTCGCCGACAGGATCAGCGACCGCTCATCGGTGTTGTTGCTGACCAAGGGGCTGATCGCGCCGCTAGGCCAGTTGCCGGCCGAGTACGTTGGCGAAAGGATCCGGGCCCGCGCGGTCGCCTGCCTTGGCGGCCCCGCGCACGCGCGCGAGGCGGTCTCGGGATCGGCGGCCCTGGTGCTCGGCTCGGGTGACCCTGACCTTCGCGACCAGCTCGGCGAGGTCTTCGATCGCGCCGGCCTGGTCTGTGAGCGCTCTGACGATGTCATCGGTGTGGAGATGGCCGGCGCCGCTAAGAACGCCGCCGCCCTCGCCGCCGCGGCGAGCGAGCCCTTTGGCCTCAATGCGGCAGGCATCGCCGCCGCCCAGGTCTGGCGCGAGTGCATCTCCTACGCGATCTCGCGCGGCGCCGAGCTGGACACCTTCTCGGGACTTGCCGGGGTTGGAGACTTGACCGCGACCGTACTGGCGCCGTCCGGGCGCAACCGGCGGGCCGGGGAGCTGCTGGGCTCCGGCACCCCTGCCGCCGAGATCCCGGCCCTCATCGGCCAAGCCTCCGAGGGCCTCGACGCGGTGCCATTGCTGGCTATCGCTACTGCCGCCTCGGGTAGCCCGGCCGAGGCACTGGGCGGCCTTGCGGCCCTGATCGGGGGCGAGATCGACGCCGAGACATGGGTCGCTGGCTTGCGCCGGGTCGAGCGTTCGAGGAAGGCGGCCGCATGACGGGGCGAGTTTTCCGGGGATATCCCGACAAACTCGTCCCAGCGCACCATCTAGGCTTCGTTCGTGAGCGGGTCCAAGGAGAACGTCGAGCCGGCGAGCCTCGACCCGGCCGCCAAGGCGGAGCTCGACCGCGCCTTCGAAGCGCTCTATCGCGACCATCTCAAGGACGTCTACTCCTACGCCTACTACCGGGTCGGCAACCAGCACGACGCCGAGGACCTGACCGAGCAGGCCTTCTTGCAGGCCTACCGTCACTTCGACCGGGCCCGGCGCGAGTCCGACGGGCGGCCGCTGCGTCCGTGGCTGATTCGCATTGCCCACAACTTGGCGCTCAACTACTACCGGGACCGCTCGCGTCGACCGCAGACGCCGCTGGAGAACGCCGATCCGATTCCCGCTCGGCACGGGACCGAGGCGATCGCCGAGGGGCGGGAGGAGCTGCGTCAGGTGATCGCGAAGCTCGACCACCTACCCGACGACCGGCGCGATGCGCTGATCATGCGCTTCGCGCTTGGCATGGACAACCGCGAGATCGCGCGCGCGCTTGGTCGCAGCGACGGCGCCACCAAGGTCCTGATCCATCGTGCGATCAAGCAGCTGCAGGAGGAGATGACCGATGAGTGAGGCGAGCGAGAAGCTGACCGGCAGTACCTGGGACGTCGAGCGACTACTTGGCGATGCGCTGCGGCCGATCGAGCCGCCGGAGCGCCTCTCGGGGCGCTTCGAGGACACGCTCTCCGCGGTCACCCAGGCAGCGGCGGAGGAGCTCTCCGACTGGGCGGAGGAACTCTCCGAGAGCGAGCTGCGCGCGCTGCGCGATCCGCGCAACTGGGTTCGGCCAGTGGTCGCCGTGGGGGCGGGGGGGATCGCCACCGGCGCCCTCGTCCTCTTCGAGATGAGGCGTCGCGGTCGTCAGCAGGCCAGCGGTCTGCGTTCGGTCGCCGGCCGCATCAGGCCGTAACTCCGTCCTTCCCGGTAGTCGTCGTGGCCTCCGTTGCCGCCCTGCTTGCCGGTGTGGCTGCGGCAGCGGCTAGGCCCAACGCACCGAGGACCAGGTGGAGGAGATTGTCTCCGGTGTTGACGGGTAGGAACCCGAGGATCGCCTCACCGCTGCCAACGACGAAGCCCCAGGCCGCCACCCCGACGTAGAGGGCGCCAACCCAGAGCGCGTACTGGCGCGCCGCGTAGCCGGCGACGAGGAGGCCCAGCGCGCCGGTGACGATGTGGAGGACGTTGTCCCAGCCGTTCACGGCGAAGATTCCGAGCATCTTGTCGACCGCACCGGGGCTGCCGAATGAGGCGCTGTAGAAGAAGCCGAGGATTCCGACGCCCACCAGGGTCGCCCCAACCAGGGTTGCGTACAGCCGTGCGGGGCTTGCCTGCTCCATGGTCGGCGATTGTAGGCTCCCCCGTCCGCGATGGCGCAGACTTGCTACCGACACCCCGACCGGGAGACCGGAGTCTCTTGCTCCAACTGCGGGCGGCCGATCTGTCCCGACTGCATGACGCCGACGCCGGTTGGCATGCGCTGCCCCGAGTGCGCCCGCCAGCGCACCAAAGTGACCAGGGGCGCGGTCGGCCCGGGCCGCTACGACACGCCCGCGACCTACGTTCTGATCGCGCTCAACGTTGCTGCCTATTTCGCTGAGATCGCCGCTGGCGGCGGCGGCCTAAGCCCCGGGGCCAGCTCGATCCTCATCGACTTCGGCCTGTTTGGACCGTACGTCGCCGAAGGCGAGTGGTACCGGTTGCTGACGAACGGATTTCTCCACGGCAGTCTCATTCACATCGGCTTCAACATGTTTGCCCTCTACTTCCTGGGCAGGGTGCTGGAGCCGGGAATCGGTACTCCCCGCTTTGTCGCCCTCTATTTCGTTTCACTCTTCGCCGGCTCTCTGGGGGCACTCCTGTTGAGCCCGGACTCGCTCACTATCGGTGCCTCGGGGGCGGTGTTCGGCATCTTCGGCGCGACCTTCATCATCGCGCGCCACCGCGGCGTCGACAATCTCGCCGCCTCGATCGGCGTGGTCCTCCTGCTCAACCTCGCCATCACCTTCGGCAATCCCGAAATTAGCATCGGCGGTCATCTGGGCGGCCTCGTGGGCGGGGTGCTCTGCGCCCTCTTCATCGTCGCTGGCGAGCGCGACATGCTGGGCAAGCGGCGGCTACCGATGGAGCTGCTGGCGATGGCCGCCGTCGGCTTCTTTTCGATCGCCACCGCGATCGCCATCGCTTAGTGGTTAGCTCAGGTCGAGCCTGCGGGCATCCGGGGCTGGGGCCCGCACTTCGGCATAGCCGATGTTGCCGGGCGGGTCGACCAGATCCGGATGGAGGACATGGCCGAGCAACTCGACGCCGTCGACCAGGCGCGGTCCCGGGCGGGAAAAGGTCGAAGCCGCGTCGACCGCGAAGACTCGGCCCGCGCCTAGCGTCGCGATCCGGTCCCAATGGTCTACCGCCTGGGCATGGGATTCGCCGACGTACCAACCGCACGGCATTGCGATGACCACGTCGGGGCCGAGTCCCGACAGCGCTCCCCACTGAACTTCAGGTGACTTTAGGCCAGGCGGTCCGGCGACGTCCTCGCCACCCGCGATTGAGATCATCTCCGGGATCCAATGACCCCCGACAAAGGGCGGATCGAGCCACTCCAGTGCGATGACGCGGGGAAGGCTTGCTCCGGAAACGGCGGCGCGGACGGAAGCGAGCCGGCCCTCGAGTTCGCCGCGCATATGGTGGGCCTCGGTTGCCAGACCGGTGGCCTCACCGAGCCGGACGACGTCCTCGAGCATCTCGCCGAGAGTGCTCGGATCCTGTTGCAGGACGCGGGGGTGGCTCGGCAGCCGCGCCGCTACCTCGAGTACGTCCTCGTAGGAGACCGCGCAAACATCGCAGATCGCCTGGGTGACGATCAGGTCAGGAGCAAGCTCAGCGAGGCGCTCCTCATCGAGCTCATAGAGCGCCCGCCCTTCACCCACCGTCTCCTTTACCGCGGTGTCGATCTCTCGGGCGGAAAGGTCCCCTGGCAAGACTGTGCGGGTCAGGTGCGGGAGTGAGCGTGCATGAGGCGGGTAGTCGCACTCGTGGGTGACGGCGACGACGCTGTCGCCGAGACCGAGGGCGAACAGCATCTCCGTCGCAGATGGGACGAGGCTGGCGATGCGCATACGGGCTCAATATGGCACCTAAACGGTTGATTCAGCGGTTCCGCGGGCAGGAAAGCTATATTCACCAATTGCCGAATGGCCGAAGACGACCTCCCCCGAAGTACCGGGCAAATACTCCAGGCTCATAGCCGATGAGCGTTCTCCTGCTCGTCCTGTTGCTCCTGCTCGTCGCCATCAACGGTTTCTTCGTTGCTGCCGAGTTTGCCCTGGTGCGGACCAGGCGCGGCAAGATCGAGCAGCTCGCCGAGGAAGGCGAGAGCGGCGCCGATACCGTGGTTCGGCAGCTCGACGAGATCGACGAATCGCTTTCGGCCTGCCAGATCGGAATCACGATGGCGTCGATCGGGATTGGCTTCCTCGGCGAGCCCTCGTTGGCGGCGCTGCTGGAGCCCGTCTTCGGCGGTCTTTCCCATGGCGCCGCAGCCGCCCTCTCCTTGGCGATCGCCTTCACCCTGGTCACCGCGATCCACATCAGCGTTGGCGAGCAGGTGCCGAAGATGCTGGCGATCAACCAGGCCGAGCGGACCGCACGCCGCGTCTCGCGGCCGCTCAACTGGTTCCGCGTTGCCACCGCTCCGGTGACCAAGGCGCTGAGCGCGATCTCCAACGCGATCGTGCGCCTCTTCGGCGTCGATCCCACCAACATCGACGAGCAGCACACCGCCGAGGATCTGAAGCAGATCATCGACAGCTCGCGCATGGGGGGGACCCTTGACCCCGGTGAGGCGGGGATGTTGGGTGGCGTCTTCCACCTGCACGAGCAGCAGGCGCGCGAGGTGATGACGCCGATTCCGGCTGTGGTCACCGTTGACTCCTCCGAGACCGTGGAGACGGCGCTGCGGCGCTGTG
>DATNGU010000034.1:0-2360 GCA_035605775.1 Solirubrobacterales bacterium
GCCATCAGCGCGTTCTCGGTCCCCATCACCGAGGGCTCGTCCATGAAAATTGCACACGGACGCAGACCACCGGCCGGCGCGCTCAGCTCGATCCAACGGTCGCCCTCGACGCGGGCGCCGAGGTCGACGAAGGCGTCGAGATGGGCGTCTAGCCGTCGGCGACCGATGAAATCGCCCCCAGGGGGCGGCATACGCGCCTCTCCGAAGCGAGCCAGGAGCGGTCCGGCGAGGAGGAACGAGGCACGGATCTTGTTTGACAGCTCCTCGTCTACCGCCACCTCGGAGACGGTCGCTGCGCAGAGTCGCAGGCTGTTGTCGGCGACCCACGCCGCTTCCACCCCGAGCCTTTCCAGAAGGGCGATCTGCGCCTCGGTGTCACGGATCCGCGGCACCCGGTGCAGGACCAGCTCCTCGTCGGTCAGCAGGCAGGCGGCAAGGATCGGCAGGGCGGCATTCTTGTTGCCTGCCGCCGTGAGCTCGCCCGAGAGCGGCGCACCTCCGTCGATAACGAACTTCTCCATCGGTTCCGGCTAGGGTAACGACCGGCATGGCGAGAGGCTGGAAAATCGCGATTGGCGTGGTTGTCGCACTGATCGTCCTGGTCGGCGTCAACGCGGTGGTCACCGGCGCCGAAACGAAGTCGGCCGCAATCACCGAACCGGGCGGTCGCATCGTCAGCCTGCCGGGCGGCGACCTCGAGGTTGTCGAGGAGGGCCGGCGCGATGGCAGCCCGATCGTCCTCATTCACTGCTTCACCTGTGCGATCAACTGGTGGGACGAGATGATCCCCACCCTTGCCCGCAACCATCGGGTGATTGCGGTTGATCTGCTTGGCCACGGCGGTTCCGAGAAGCCTTCCTCCGGTTATTCGATCGAGAACCAAGCCGACCTGGTCGCACAGGTGCTGGGAAGGCTTGGGGTACGCGACGCCGAGGTCGTCGGTCACTCGCTCGGCGGCCCCGTCTCGATCGCGCTCGCCGAGCGCTCGCCCCAGCTAGTCAACCGGCTGGTGACGATCGACAGCATTCCCGACACCAGCTACGGCGACGTCGGCTTCATCGGCGAGCTTCCGTTCAAGCCGGTGCTCGGCGAGACCCTCTGGCGGATCAAGCCCGACTTTTCGATCAAGGACGGGCTCGAGGTCGCCTTTGCACCGGGCTTCGAGGTTCCCAATGCCTTCGTCGAGGGCGTCAAGCGGATGACCTACAGCGCCTACACCGGCTCCCACGACGCTTTCGACGACTACACGGGTACTGAGCCTTTGCCGCAGCGCGCCGCGGCGACCGGAAAGCCGACCCTGGCGGTCATGGGGGCCGAGGAGCAGATCGCCAGCGACCCCCGCGACGCTCTGGCTGCCTACCGTGCCGCCGGCGCCCAGACCAAGCTGATCCAGGGTGCCGGACACTCGCCCAACGTCGAGAAACCGGCCGAGACCGCAGCACTGGTCCTCGCTTTCGGATCGGTTAAAAAGCCTGCAAACCGGGTAAAAGCGAGCAATGCGGCGCAAGACCGATTGCAGAAATCCGAAGCCGTCCGAGGGCGACCGTAGAGTCGAACCTATGTTCGATACGAAAAAGAACCTTGGCGGCCACTTGGTCGATGCCGTAGACCTGACGATCGACTTCGCAACGCTCGGCGAGTACGGGCTGGAGCCCGTCGACCGACCGACTCCCGCTTGTGAGGGACGGCGGCGCGTGGGAACCCGGCGAAGCACCGGGTCGTGGAGCTCGGCGATCGATCGTTTCGTCGCCCACTCCTAGAGCTCGTCACGCGCTTCCTAGAACGACAAAGAGCCGCCCTGTTCGGGCGGCTCTGAGTCAAGAAGAACCGGCGGCGACCTACTCTCCCAGGGGGTTGCCCCCCAAGTACCATCGGCGCAGAGTGGCTTAACTGCTCTGTTCGGAATGGGAAGAGGTGTTTCCCACTCGCTATGCGCCACCGGAATTTTACGAGACACTCGCCCCGGTGAAGCTTGAAAACTGCACAAGGCCTAGGTAAAGAAATAAATATCCGTCAAGCCCTCGACCCATTAGTACCGGTCGGCTGAGCACATCACTGCGCTTGCACCGCCGGCCTATCAACCTGGTGGTCTACCAGGGGTCTTACTCCCTCGAAGGGATGGGAGAGCTCATCTCAAGGACGGCTTCCCGCTTAGATGCCTTCAGCGGTTATCCGTTCCGTGCGTAGCTAACCTGCGATGCCCTTGGCAGGACAACAGATACACCAGCGGCACGTTCATCCCGGTCCTCTCGTACTAGGGATGACTCCTCTCAACTCTCCAACGCCCACAGCAGATAGGGACCGAACTGTCTCACGACGTTCTGAACCCAGCTCGCGTACCGCTTTAATGGGCGAACAGC
>DATNGU010000035.1:0-4206 GCA_035605775.1 Solirubrobacterales bacterium
CCGGTGTAGCGACCGCCGGCGAGGCAGTACAGCAGCGCGCCAAACCCGACCCCGACCGCTACCTTGGCCGTGGCAAGCTGGACGAGGTGAAGCAGCAGATCGCCGCCTGCGACGCGAACCTGGTTGCCTGCGACGACGAGCTGGCGCCGCGCCAGGAGCGCAACTTGGAGGCGGCGCTGGGTGTACCGGTGATCGACCGCACCGCGGTCATCCTCGACATCTTCGCTGACCACGCCCATTCGGCCGAGGGCAAGCTGCAGGTCGAGCTCGCTCAGCTCGAATACAACATGGCCCGCATGCGGGGTCTCTGGACCCACCTCGAGCGCCTCGGCGCCGGCAGGATGGACGGCGGCATCGGCACCAGGGGGCCGGGGGAGAGCCAGATCGAGACCGACCGGCGTCTTGCCCGCAACCGGATCGCGGCATTGCGGCGGCGGCTGGGGCGGCTCGAGCTCAATCGCGGCGTGATGCGGGCGCGGCGGCAGAGCTCCTCGTTGCCACGGGTCGCCCTCGCTGGCTACACCAACGCAGGCAAGTCGACCTTGCTCAACGCACTGACCGGTGCCGAGGAGGTGGCGGTGGGCGACAGGCTCTTCCACACGCTCGACCCCACCACCCGCAGCGTTCCCCTCTGCGGCCGTGACTTCCTTTTCACCGACACGGTCGGCTTCATCGAGAAGCTGCCGCACCAACTGGTCGAGGCCTTCAAAGCCACGCTGGAGGAGACGGTCCTGGCCGACCTGATCGTGCAGGTAGTCGATGCGGCGGCACCGGAGGAGCGGCGGCTGGCCGACCTCGGCGCGGTCGACGCGGTGTTGGAGGAGATCGGCGCCGGCGAGAAGCCGCGCCTTCTCGTCCTCAACAAGGCGGATCTGCTCGATGCCGACGAGCGCAGCGAGGCGCTGTTGCGGCACCCGGAAGCGGTGCTGGTCTCGGCCCTGGATGGCGAGGGAATTGAGACACTGCGAGAGGGGGTCGAGGAGGCTTTCGGGGACACGCTGGCCGAGGTCGAGCTGCTGGTTCCCTATAGCGAGGGTGCGCGGCTGCATGAGCTGCACGAGGTGGCCGGAGACCTGGAGCGAACCGAGCGTGAGGACGGTGTTCTCGTCCATGCCCGGGTGCCGATCTCCGAGCTGCACCGGTTCGACGACCTGCGCACTGCTGACGCCGCGTAGAGGAGCAGTGGGGGTGTCCGGCCGTGCGCTGGGTTTTTCGCCCGGCGCGACGTGTTTCTCGTCGAGTCGTTGGGCGAAAAACAGGACGCCGCGCTCGCCCGGACACCCCCACTGCTCCTTCCTGGGGCGCGGTAGGGTGCGCGGCGTGGAGCTGCGGGTCGCAAAGCTGAAGGACGAGGCCAAAGTGCCTACGCGTGCCCACGATGGAGACGCTGGACTGGATCTCTACGCTTGCGAGGCTGCGCACTTAGGCCCGGGCGAGAGGTGGAGCGTGGGGACCGGGGTGGCGCTGGAGATTCCCGAGGGTCACGCTGGGCTTGTCGTGCCGCGCTCCGGCTTGGCTCGCGACCACGGCATCGCCCTGGTCAACAGCCCCGGCCTGATCGACTCCGGCTACCGCGGCGAAGTGCGGGTGCTGCTGCTTAACACCGACCCGGCCGACACCTTTCGGATCGCACCCGGCGACCGCATCGCCCAGCTCGTGATCTCCCCGATCGCGCTCGCCGATCCGGTCGAGGTCGAGGCGCTCGCCGAGTCGGCGCGCGGCGACGGCGGCTTCGGCTCCAGCGGTCGCTAGCGTCGGCGGACCTGGAACCTGAACAATGCCGGCGAAGGATCGCGGTTGCCCGCGGCGTCGACGGCAAAGACGCGGACCGTGTGCCGGCCCAATCGGACCAGGTAGCTGCTGGGCGAGCGGCAGGGCTTCACCGGCCCTTTGTCGAGCTTGCAGCGAAAGCTCGAACCGGGCTCGTTCGAGCTGAACCTGAAGACGACCCTGCGGATTCGTGCGTTGGAGAAGATCCGCCCCTGCGGCCCCTGCAGGATGCGGGTTCGCGGTGGCGTTCCGTCTTCGAGCTGGCGCTGCGGCGGCTGGGTCGCAGACGGTGGCGAGACCGGCGAGGGAGTAGGGGCGCCGCCGTCGGGGGGCTGGGATTCGGGCCTCGGTTCTGGTTCGGATTCGGGGGCCGGATCGGGTGGAGTGTCCGGCGGCCGGAAGCTGTTCGGGCCGCGCTCCTCGACTACCTCGCAGTTCTCGTCGGGCGCGGTGTCCTCGTAGCTTCCGGTCGGGATGTCGATCTGGGCGGTGTCGAAGCCCTCGCCGCAGTCGATCGCCGGATCGGAGTCGCCGGAATTGGCGAGGATCGAGTCGTTGCCGGCGGCGGCGAAGTAGGCGTCGGCGCCGAGCCTGCCCAGCAGTTGGTTTGGCCCGGAGTCGCCGAGGAGGACGTCGGCTTTGTTACTGCCCTCGACGTCCTCGATCGCCTCGAGGGTGGCCAGCAGTGCATTGCTCGCGCACTGCGGCTGACCTCCGGCACCGACCAGGCCGGCCTTCTTCGCACCCATGTCGATCGCGATCGCCGAGTTGAAGTTCGCCCAGTTGGCGTTGTCTCGGTCGGTGCCGCCGTCGAGGAGGTCCCCATCGCAGACCGAGTTGGAGATGAAGAGGTCCTCGCCGGTCCCCGCGTGGAGCTCGTCGGCACCTTCGTTGTTCGGCACCGCGTCGTCTCGCGCGCCGGCGTCGACCGCGTCGGTTCCGGGGCCGTCGACGAGAGCGTCTTCGGTCGGGCCGCTGTTCAAATGGTCAGCACCATCGCCGCCCAGCAGGATCACAGCGGTCGTGTCGGGGAAGGGGACGGGAGAGCTGGAGACGCTGAGGGTGTCGTCGCCATCCAGTCCGGCAAGGACAATCGAGTCCAGAGCGCTGCCCGCCGGGCAGACGACTTTGCCCCCAGCCGGATCCCCACATGCCCCGTCCGCCGAGGCGCTGGTGTCGAAGCCCGCGTCGGAGCCCGCGCCAAGGGTGAAGGTCACTGACCCGGCCGCGTAGCTGGCCGTGACCTCGTCGTCTTCGTCGCTGCCGGTCAGGTAGAGGGCCGAGTTTTTGCCGTCCCCCGGCGGCGTCATCAGGCCGACGGCGATGGCGCCCGGGTCACGCAGGTCGACTTCTTCCTCGTCGGTCTCACATTCGAAGGTCGTTGGAGCGTCGCAGCTGTCGCCGTCGGCCCCGCCGAAGGCGACGTCCGCCCCCCCTTCGCCCAGGATGACGTCGGCGCCGCCGCCGCCGTAGATCGTCTCGGCGTCGGAGGTGCCGACGATGAAGTCAGGGAAGGCGCTGCCGATCACGGTCTCGAAGCTGGCCCCTTCCAGCTCTTCGTCGACTCCGCCACCGGCCGGGGCGAGACCGTTGTCCCCCAACCCGGTCTGCAGGTTCACGTAAGCCCCGCGGTCGTCCCTGCTCGCCGGAAAACCGGCGTAGTCAGAGACGCCCGGCCTGTCGAAGAAGCCGGGAACCGCGCCGGTCGCGTAGCTGAGCGTGTCGGTGCCGCCGCCGGTGTCGGCGATCGCGTCGATCGTCGCGTCTCCGCGGGCGAAGTCGTTGCCGGCCTCGCCGTCAAGGGAGTCAGCACCAAACCCTCCCGAGAGATGGTCGGCGCCGACCCCGCCGCGAAGGCGATCGTCACCGACCCCGCCGTAGAGCCGGTCGTTCCCTTCGCCGCCGAAGAGGCTGTCGTTGCCGCGCTGGCCGTACAGCGTGTCGTCTCCTCCTTCGCCAAACACCGTCGTCACGTTTCGCGGGGCGCGGATCGTGTCGTCGCACGGCGTGCCGAAGTAGGTCGCGCCCACGATCTGCGGGCCTTCGGCGCAGGTCGGCGCCGCGTCGGCGGGGGCCGCGGCCAAGAGAATGGCGATCGTCACCAACGGGGCGAGGATCCCGGCCAGGGCCGAGGGCTTGGCTCGTAACAGCATTACCACTACTACCCGAACCGCTGTGTGTTTACTCAGTTGCGCAGGGCGACGTCGCGAGCGCATATCTGAGCCGCACGCTCGAGCCTGTCGTCGAGGGGCACCAGCTCCGGAACGGCACCGTAGCGGCGCTCAAGCGCCAGCGCGATCAGGCGGTCGGCGAGCCAGGCGTTCTTGGGCAGCAGCGGTCCGTGCAGGTAGGTGCCGATCAGATTGCCGCGTCGCACTCCCTCGAAGCCGTCCCCGCCGTTGTTGCCGAAGCCCTTCAGCACACGCCCGAGCGGGG
>DATNGU010000036.1:0-5184 GCA_035605775.1 Solirubrobacterales bacterium
CTCACCCCGGCTCGCAATGGCCAGCGGCTCAGCATTCGCAAGGCCTGCGACTACATGAATCCCGAACTGGATCGAGACCCAAGGATGGAGCCAGCGGGATTCGAACCCGCGACCTCGACGGTGCAAGCGTCGCGCTCTTCCATCTGAGCTATGGCCCCTCTAACTCAATTGTAGGCGCGAATTCTCGGCGCCTAGCCAAGAGAGCGGACTACCCGGCCAGCCCGATCATCAGCTGCGAGTGGTCGCTCGGGTCGACTTTGACCGGGACCTGGGCCCCCGGCTGGAGCTGGCCGATCAGGGCGGGGGAGACGACCTGGGTGTGGGTGACCGTTGACTGGCTGCCGCCGACGTCGAGGGTCAGTTCGAACTGCAGCTCGGGCTGCATGTTCACGTTCTTGCCCGTCGCCTGCATCTGGATGATCGTCGCGGTTCCGTCGACGCCTTCGTTGGCGAGTTTCTCGGCCAGCGCCTGATCCGCCTGGACCTGCTGCACCGCCTGGTTGGCCTGCGCGAGGCCGTCCTTCATCATCCCGAACGTTCCGCCGCGCTCCTTCTTCATATCCTTGCCTGCCTTGCTCAGGTCCCTCATGTCCTTGAACATGCCCATTTGGCTTCTCTCCTTGGCTATGGGGGACCCCTGCCGCTCCCCGGTTTTCGGCTCGACCATATCCGCTGGCGGCGGGTTGCGGTGTAGATTCGCGCAATGTTCGTAGTCGGCCTGCTGCTGCTCGCGATCGGCTTGGCCGGCGTCTTCTTTGCGATCTTCCCGCCGGTCGAGGCGGCGCGCTTGGGAGCGGTGGGCGTGGCGGTCGGTTGCGGCCTTAGCGGCGCCCTGCTTGCCTACCTCGACGCGCCCAGCCGCCGCCGCGAGCCAGCGCCGGGGATGCACCGCGCCAAGGCGACGATCCTCGACGCCGCCGGCACGCCCGGATCGGTCGCCGGCTACCAGATGGTCGAGCTGACCCTGGAGGTGCGGCCGAAGGGCGGCGTCCCCTTTCAGGTCAAGCGCAAGTTCTCGGCTGGACGGCTGGGGCGCATCGAGCAGGGCCGCCAGCTCGACGTCGCCTACGACCCCGCCAACCCGGAGCGGCTCGAACTGGCCTGAGCCCGCGCCCGCTCAGCCAGCGGCGGTTGCCGGCTGCGGCAGGTGCTTGTCGGCGTGGTAGCTGGAGCGGACCAGCGGCCCGGCCGCGACCGACTCGAAGCCCATCGCGTAGGCCTCCCGCTCCAGCGCCGCGAACTCGTCGGGGTGCCAGTAGCGCTCCACCGGCAGGTGGTTCTCGGTCGGTCGCAGATACTGGCCGACGGTCAGCACCTGGACCTCGTGCTCGCGCAGCAGGCCGAAGGTCTCGACCATCTCCTCGAAGGTCTCGCCCAGCCCCACCATCAGCCCCGACTTGGTGAGGACGCCGGCGCCGCCCATCTCCTTCGCCATCTGCAGCACCCGCGCCGAGCGCAGGAACTTGGAGCCGCGCCGCGCCTTCGGGTAGAGGCGCGGCACCGTCTCGACGTTGTGGTTGAAGACGTCGGGCCGCTCGTGGATCACCTTCGCCAGCGGCATCTCCTGGCCGCGGAAGTCGGGGGTGAGGACCTCGACCTTGCAGCCGGGCGCCTGCATCCGGATCGAGCGGATTACGCCGACGAAGGCGCTCGCCCCGTAGTCGGGCAGGTCGTCGCGGTCGACCGAGGTGACGACTGCGTGGCGCAGCCCCATCTTCTTCACCTGGTTGGCGACGCGGAGCGGCTCCAGCGGGTCGTTCCAGCTGGGCACCCCCGTCTTCACGTTGCAGAAGCCGCAACGGCGGGTGCAGACGTCGCCGAGGATCATGAAAGTCGCCGTGCCGCGCTCCCAGCACTCGCCGACGTTGGGGCAGTTGGCCTCCTCGCAGACCGTGTGCAGGCCCTCGCCGCCGATCTCTGCCTTCAGCCGCCGGTAGGTCGGCCCGCCCGGCGCCGGCACCTTCAGCCAGGGCGGCTTGCGGGCACGGCGGAAGGGCACGGCACCGTCGGCGTCTGCCGCGGTCCCACCAGGCTTGGCGCGGGAACGGGTGACGTGTACGCGCTCCGCCGTTGGTGCATCGTCAGCGGCAGCTCCCTCTGCGGTCGTCTCCGGTGGGCTGGTCATGCGATGCCGAGCCTAGCGCTGTCGAGTCCCAGGGCGGCCGGCTCGGTCGCCACCGCCTCGCGCTCGAAGATCTCGCCGAAGCGGGCGACGACCGTGCCGGTGAAGGCACCGAAGTCCTGCTCAGCGCCAAGCTCGCGACTGAGCGAGGTGACGCGGCAGTTGTCGATCCCGCAGGGGACCACCCACTCGAACGGCTGCAGGTCGTTGTTGACGTTGACCGCCAGCCCGTGGGTGGTGACGCCGCGGCTGACGTGGACGCCGATCGAGCCGATCTTGCGCGCCGCGTCGCCCCCGGCCTCTGGGCCGGGCATTTCGCCCTCGGTCCAGACACCGGTCAGCCCCTCGATCGTCCCCGTCGCGACGCCGTGCTCGGCCAGCGCCTCGATCGCCACCCGCTCCAGCCGCCGCACGTACTCGTGGACGTCGTCGCCGTAGGGCGCAAGCGAGACGATCGGGTAGGCGACCAGCTGCCCGGGCCCGTGGTAGGTGACACGCCCGCCGCGGTCGGTGTCATGGACTTCGATCCCCTGCATTTCGTACCACGCGGGTTGCATCGGCAGCTCCTCCTCGGTGGAGCGGCGGCCGCGCGTGTAGACGGGGGGGTGTTCGAGCAGGAGCAGCACGTCGGGGACCTCGCCCTCCTGGCGAGCACTCTGCAGCCAGCGCTGGGCGACCAACGCCTCCTCGTAGGGGACGAGCCCGCACCGCACCACCAGGATTTCCGCGCTCACCCTTGAAATCGTTGCATGGCGCCCGTCTATCCTTGGCGCCGCCCCCATGGCCTGGTCCAGGACCCTCCGACCCGACTGGCTTCCGGCCGTGGCGCTCAGCGCCGCGCTAGCCGCTGCGATGCTGGCTTGGAGCCCGCCCGTCGGCGACCTCGCCGCCCAGGTATTCCGAACCGAGCTGTTCCAGCGCGGCGGCCTCGCGATCTGGAACGGCAGCTGGTACGGCGGCCACTACACCCTCACCTACAGCGTTCTCTTCCCACCGCTGGCGGCCCTGCTCGGCCCGCGCCTGGTCGGGACCCTCGCCGTCGTAGCCTCCTCCTACTTCTTCGACCGCCTGGTGCGCGACCGCTGGGGAGAGCCCGCCCGCTGGGCGACGCTCTGGTTCGCCGCCGGCGTGGTGACGCTGCTCGCCGACGGCCAGCTCACCTTCGCCCTCGGCGTCGCCTTCGGCCTCGCGGCGTTGCGGAGCCTGCAGCTGCGCCTGCCGGCACCGGCACTCGCCGCCGGGGCCGCCTGCGCCCTGTCGAGCCCCGTCGCCGCCGCCTTCCTCGCGGGGGTGCTGCTGGCCGGCACCCTGCCGCGAGACCGCCGCACGAACCTGGCGGCGATCTGGGTTGCCTGCCTGGCGCTCGGGCTGGTCCTCGTCCCCAACCTCGCCTTCCCCGAATCCGGCCAGTTCCCCTTCGCCTTCTCCTCCTATGTGGCGATCCCACTCTGGTGCGGCGGCGCGCTGCTCCTCACCCGCGGCCTGGAGAGGGAGGAGCGGCAGCTGCGGCGCGTGCTCGTCGCCTACATGCTGGCGGCGACCGTACTTTGGTTGGCGCCGAACCCGGTGGGCGGCAATGCCGTCCGCCTCGGCGCCCTCTTCGGCGGCCCGATCCTGGCGGCGGTCATGCTCGCCCACCGCCCGCGCCTCTCACGAGCCTCGGTCCTGCTTCTGTCCCTGGCGCTGGCCGGCGGTCTCTACTGGCAGGTGACCGCGAGCGTCAACCAGATCGCCCGCAGCGTCGGTGACCCGTCCACCGCCTCGGCCTACTTCACGGGCCTGGCTTCCTGGCTGCGAGAGCACGACGGCCGCACCGTGCGAATCGAGGTGCCGCCGACCGCCAACCACTGGGAGTCGGCCTATCTGGCACCCGGGTTCGAACTGGCTCGGGGCTGGCTGCGCCAGCTCGACACCACCCGCGACGACATCTTCTACAGCGACGACGAGCCGCTCACCGACCGCGCCTACCGGTCCTGGCTGCACAACAACGCGATCCGCTACGTGGCGCTGCCCGACGCGCCGCTCGACTATTCCTCGGTCGCCGAGCGCCGCCTCATCCTCGCCGACCCGTCCTATCTGGAGCCGCGCTGGAGCGACGCCCACTGGCGTGTCTACGAGGTGCGCGACCCGGCACCGCTGGTGCGCTCGCTCGACGCTGGCGCAGCCGAGATCCGCTGGGTCGGGCACAGCGGCTTCGCGCTCGACGTGACCCGCCCGGGCGAGTTCCTTGTCCGCGTCGCCTTCACGCCCTACTGGTCGATTGCCCGCGGCAACGGCTGCCTAGTTCGCCACGGCGACTGGACCGTTGCTCGGGCGAGCCATCCGGGCGTCTTCCGAGTCGCAGCCGACTTCTCCCTCGGCCGCGCCTGGAATGCAGTGACGGGCGCCAGAAAAACCTGCTGAGCAACTTCTGACGCCTTCTGATGCCTATAGGCATGACAACGCGTCAGAAGTTCTTAAAGCGCAAGCGAGAGCGGCTCTTCGAGGAGGGCGCGGACCCTTGCTAGGAACTCGGCGGCTGGGGCGCCGTAGAGGATGCGGTGATCGCAGGCGAGGTCGACCCCCATCAGGTGGGCGGTGGTGATCTGGGCGCCGTTGCGGACGACCGGTCGCTCCTCGATCGCGCCGACCGCCAGGATCGCCGCCTGCGGCGGGTTGATCACGGCCGAGAAGCCGTCGATCCCGTACATCCCCAGGTTGGAGACGGTGAAGGTGGCGCCGGAGAGCTCCGGCGGCGTGATCTGGCCGTCGCGGACCCGTTGCGCCAGCTCCCGCGACTCGATCGCGATCTCTCGCAACCCCTTGCGATCGGCGTCGAAGACCGTGGGGACGACGAGCGCGTCTTTGGCCGCCACCGCGACGCCGACGTTCACTCGCGAGTAGAGCTCGAAGCGCCCGTCCCGGTAGGCGCCGTTGGCTCGCGGGTGCTCCCGCAGCGCCAGCGCACAGGCCTTGACGACCATGTCGTTGAACGACGGCACCACCGAGTCCTCGCGAGCGGCGGCCTTCAGTTTCCCGCGCCCCTCGACGGCTCTGCTCATATCCACCGAGGCCCGCAGGTA
>DATNGU010000037.1:0-3634 GCA_035605775.1 Solirubrobacterales bacterium
CTCGGCCCGGTGATGGCTTACGAGGCGCTGCGCCACTACTCGCGCCGCGAGCTCACCTTCCGCTTCGTCTCCAACGTCGACGGCACCGACTTCGCCGAGTCGACCCGCGACCTCGACCCCGAGGAGACGCTCTTCGTGATCTCCTCGAAGACCTTCACCACGCTGGAGACGATGACCAACGCCCGCACCGCCCGCCAGTGGTCGCTGGCGGGTCTCGGCGGCGACGAGTCTGCGGTCGCCAAGCACTTCGTCGCCGTCTCGACCAATGCCGAGGAGGTCTCGAAGTTCGGCATCGACACCGACAACATGTTCGGCTTCTGGGAGTGGGTGGGTGGCCGCTACTCGATGGACTCGGCGATCGGCCTCTCGACCATGCTGGCGATCGGGCCGGCGCGCTTCGAGGAGATGCTGGCCGGCTTCCACGCGATGGACGAGCACTTCCGCGAGACGCCGCAGGCGGGCAATCTGCCGATGCTGATGGGCCTGCTCTCGGCCTGGTACGGCAACTTCTTCGGCGCCCAGACCTGCGCGGTCCTGCCTTATGACCAGTACCTGAATCGCTTCCCGGCTTACCTGCAGCAGCTGACGATGGAGTCCAACGGCAAGCACGTCACCCTCGACGGCGCCCGCGTCGACTACGACACCGGGGCGATTTTCTGGGGCGAGGCGGGAACCAACGGCCAGCACTCCTTCTACCAGCTGATCCACCAGGGCACGCGGCTGGTCCCCTGCGACTTCATCGGTTTCATGCGGAGCAACAACCCGCTCGGCAACCACCACGACCTGCTGATGTCGAACGTCTTTGCCCAAAGCGAGGCCCTCGCCTTCGGCAAAACGCCTGAGCAGGTGCGGGCGGAGGGGACGCCGGAGGCGGTCGTGCCCCACCGCGTGATGGAGGGCAACCGGCCGTCCAACACGATCCTCGCCGAGCGGCTCGATCCCTTCACCCTGGGCACCCTGGTCGCTCTCTATGAGCACAGTGTCTTCACCCAGGGAACCGTGTGGGGGATCGACTCGTTCGACCAGTGGGGGGTCGAGCTCGGCAAGGCGTTGGCGGTGGCGATCATCCCCGAGCTGGAGGCCGACGAGGAGCCGCGGCTTTCGCACGACAGCTCGACCAACGCCCTGATCCGTCGCTACCGCCAGGCGAGGGCCAGGGAGTAGCCGGGTGCTGCCGCTCGACGCCTTCCCGCTCGCGGCGTCGGAGTCCAATCTGCTCGCCGCGCGCGAGCTGATGGCGTTCACGCTCGCCTTCCACATCGTCCTCTCCTGCCTCGGCGTCGCCCTGCCGGCGATCATCCTCTCCGCCAACTGGCTGGGGCTGAAGCGGGGCGACGAGGACGCGATGCGGCTGGCCCGTCGCTGGTCGAAGGCGATGGCGGTGACCTTTGCGGTCGGCGCTGTCACCGGCACCGTGCTCAGCTTCGAGTTCGGCCTGCTCTGGCCGCGCTTCATGGAGCGCTTCGGCGACGCCTTCGGGATCGCCTTTGCGATCGAGGGGCTCTTTTTCTTCACCGAGGCGATCTTCCTCGCGATCTACATCTACGGCTGGAAGCGGCTGGGTGGCTGGGCGCACTTCTGGTCGGGGGTACCGATGGTGATCACCGGGATCGGTGGCGCCTTTTCGGTCGTCACCGCCAACGCCTGGATGAACCAGCCCCAGGGCTTCACCCTCGACGCCGCCGGCAAGGTGGTCGAAACCGAGCCGTTCGAGGTCCTTTTCAACCCGGCCTGGAGCTATGAGGTACCGCACATGATCCTCGCCGCCTACATGGTGGCCGGCTTCCTCGTCGCCTCGATCTACGCCGTCGGGATGTTGCGCGGGCGGCGCGACCGCCTGCACCGCCTCGGTCTGCTGATCCCACTCACCATCGCTTGCATCGTGACCCCGATCCAGCTCTTCGTCGGCGACACCGCGGCGCGCGAAGTCGCCGACCACCAGCCGGCCAAGTTCGCCGGCTTCGAGTGCATCGAGGAGACCGGCACCCACCAGACCGAGTACCTCGGCGGCATCTGCACCGACGACGGGGTGAAGGGCGCGATCGGCATTCCCGACCTCGACTCCTTCCTGGTCGGCTTCAGCGCCGACACCGAGGTCACCGGTCTCGATGACATCCCGGCCGACGAGCGACCCCCCGCCAACACGCTGCTGCACCTCTCTTTTGACGCGATGGTCGGGATCGGCACCGCCCTGCTGGCGCTCGCCGCCTGGCTGGCGTTCGCCTGGTGGCGCCGGCGGGATATCCCACATACCCCTTGGTTCCTGCGTGCGGTTGCAGTTTCGGGGGCCGGGGCGATCGTCGCCCTGTGGTGCGGCTGGATCGTCACCGAGGTCGGTCGCCAGCCCTGGATCGTGCAGGGCTACCTGCGGACCTCCGAAGCGGTGACCGAGGCGGAGGGGATCTGGTTCGCCTTCGCCGGCGTGCTCGTCCTCTACGCCGGCCTCGGCACGGGCGCGATTCTCGTCCTGCGCTCGATGTCGCGCCGCTGGCGCGAGCAGGAAGAGAGCGCCGGCGAGGGCGAGGTTCCCTACGGCCCGCGCGCCGAGTTGCCGGGGGCAGCCCCATGACCCGCGCCGACGTCGCCGCGGCGATCCTCTGGACCGGCGCCACGCTCTACGCGCTGTTCGGCGGCGCCGATTTCGGCGCCGGGCTCTGGGACCTGATCGCTGGCGACGCGCGCAAGGGCGAGCGTCCGCGAGCGCTGATCCAGCGCTCGCTGACCCCCGTCTGGGAGGCCAACCACGTCTGGCTGATCTTCATTCTCGTCGTGCTCTGGACCGCCTTCCCAGAGGCATTCGGCGCGGTGATGTCGACGCTGTACGTACCGATCGCGCTGGCGGCAGTGGGAATCGTCCTGCGTGGCGCCGGCTTCGCCTTCCGCAAGTCGATCGAGTCACTCGAGGGGCAGCGGGCGATGGGGGCCGCTTTCGCCCTCTCCTCGGTCCTGACGCCGTTCTTCATGGGCACCGTGGTCGGCGCGATCGCGGCCGGCAACGTCCCCGCCTCTGGAGATGGCGATGCCTTCTCAAGTTGGCTGGCGCCGCTGCCGCTGCTGACCGGTGCGCTGTTCGTCGCCAGCGGTGCCTACCTGGCCGCGGTCTACCTCGTCTCCGATGCGCGCCGCGCCGCCAGCCCCGACCTCGAGGACTACTTCGCCCGCCGCGCTCTCGCCGCAGCGCTGGTCGCCGGTGGCTTTGCGGTCGCCGGAATCTTCGCGCTCCACAGCGACGCTCGCTACGTCTTCGACCGCCTCACCGCCGAGGGGCTGCCGCTGGTGATCGTCTCCGCGCTCTGCGGCCTCGGCGTGCTCGGGTTGCTCCTGCGCGGCGCTCGTCGCGGCTTGCGCCCGCTCGCGGCCGGGGCCGTAGTCGCCGTGATCTGGGGCTGGGGCGTCGCCCAGTTTCCCTACCTGTTGCCAACCACGCTGAAAATCACCCAGTCGGCGGCGCCGGACCCGACCCTTGACGCTGTCCTGATCGTCTTTGTGGTCGCCGCCCTCGTCGTCCTGCCCGCCCTCGGCCTCCTCTACTGGCTCAGCCAAAGAGAGCTGCTGGAGGAGTGATGGCCGACTCTCTGCGCGCTGTGCTCTTCGACATCGACGGCACCCTGCTGGTGACCGGCGGTGCCGGAGG
>DATNGU010000038.1:0-2603 GCA_035605775.1 Solirubrobacterales bacterium
GAGCAAGGTGCCGCTGCACTGGGGGCAAATGCCGTGATCGAGCGTTGGCATCCCAATGCGGCGGAAGAGCTCCAGGCGCTTCGCCGCCTCCTCGACCTCGACCCACTCGCCGTCGACGAGGAAGCGGTCACACCAGGCGCACATCGTGAGGAACTCGTCATCGCGCGGGGCGCGCGGGTCGAGCAGTGGCTGCGGCTCGTCCCACTCTTCCTCGGAGCGCAACCGGGCCGAGAACAACACCACTCGGCCGGTGCGGTCGGCGGCGATCTTGAGGTCCATCTCGCGGCGCACGTCGGGCCCATCGCAGCGAAAGGGCAGTTCGACGTCGCGGGCCCCGTCGCGGATCCGCCGCAGCAACAGCCGCTGCAGCCTCTTCACCTCGTTGCCGGCGACGAAGTCCCAGAGCGAGCGCCCCAGGCTGGCCCCCGCCCCCTCCCAGCCGTTCTCCTCGGCAAAGCGGTAATAGGCGTCGTCGACCTTAATCAGGTGGTCCTGGTCGTCGATCGCGTAGCTGAGGGTCTTAACGGTCACCGAGTGACCGATTATCGGTCATATCCCGGTACTGCTGAAGGCCTTGGCGACGCTGGCGCTGCCGTCGAGTGCGTCGAGCGCCTTGCGGACCGACATCGCGACGCAGGTGAAGATCGGCGTCTCATGCTCGGTATAGGCGCTCGACTCAGTTGGCCGCAGCTCCTGCACGAGGTCGAGGAACATCCCCGGGTCGTCGCCCTCGAAGCAGACGACGAACTCTTGGTCATCGAGGCCGAAGGAGTAGGTCGTATTGATCGTGATCTCCGGATAGCGGCGGCCGACTTCGATGTGGCTTTTCATGATCCGCTGCCGCTCCTCTGACGCCAGTCCATACCAACGACGCTGCTTGACCATCGGGTAGAGGAACAGGTACTTGCGCTCGGAGACGCAGATCTCCGGCCGCGCCCCCTCCTCGGAGTAGGGCGAGCGTTTGGTCATCGAGAGGAACGAGTAGGGCGTCTCGGCCCATTTCGCCAGGCCGCTCTGACCGAGGACGACATGAAAGGTGTGCAGATCCTCCATGTTGGGACTCTGGCTGAGCAGGACCAGGTCGACGTCGCCGCGCGTGCCTATGGTTGAGTAGGCGCGCAGCGAGCGGTCGAGGGCGAAATCGTCGCAAGCCGCAAGGAACTCCTGCTTGTCGGTGGCGCGAAGCTCGGCGTCGCGGCGGCGCCACTCGGGGTCGATCTTGAAGAAAGTGAACTTGGCGAACGTACGGTCGGCCATCGGGGTCACGATAGCGCTCACCTCGCTGATCGCATGCGCGAGCGCAGCGGCGAGCGTGACGGTAGCTCTCACGCCCCATGGGACCCAGCCTGCGCAGCTCGCGGGGCTCGGGTTCTCGCCCGGGCTGATGAGCGCTGGACTGGGGACGGTGCCGGCGGCGCAGACTTATTTGGACATCTCGCAGGGGAATCGGGTGTTCGACTCGCTCTATGACTCGGAGCTGCCCGGGAGCGTTCGGGGGGGGATTTGCGGGCCCGGCTATTCCCAGGCGGTGGTCGAGCGGGCTGAATCTGCGCCTGCTGACATCGTGCCTGGCTTACTCGCCTCGAGCCTTGCTGCTGCCGGAAAGCGTTGTGAGGTCCGCAGCGTGGCGTTGCCGCAGTTGCGTTCGCTAGTGAAGGGTCTGCGGGGCAAGGATTTGCTGATCGCGATCGAGCGGCCGCCGCCGGGGAAGAACGAGGCGTTGGCGATCGGCCTCGCCGGGTCCGGGTTCGACGGCAATCTGACCTCGGACAGCACCCGCACCGATGGCTACGTCCTCTCAACCGACATCGCGCCGACGATCCTGCGCCGCCTCAGGGTCCCCGTCCCCACCGAGATGTCGGGTCAGCCGATCCACGCCGAGCACAACGTCGACGCCGCGGCCGTGGAATCGCTCGGCGAGCGCCTGGCGGTGATCTCGGAGCGGCGCGGGCCGGTGATCGGTCTGGGGCTGCTGATCTGGTTCGTCGTGCTTGGCCTGGCGATCGGCGCCACGCGAGGCCGGGCGGGGCGCCTCGGCGTGAAACTGGTCGGACTCAGCGTCGTCTACCTGCCACTGCTACTCCTGCTCGGCGCCGCGCTGGAGCCAAGCCAGGCCGTCGAACAGTTGCTGACGATCGCCGGGGCACCGCTGCTGGCAGCTGTAACGCTGGTCGCCTTCGGCGGATACCGAGCGCTGGCGATTGCCAGCGGCCTCACCGTCGTCGCCTACGCGATCGACGTAATCGCTGGCTCGCCACTCACCTCGCTTTCGCTGCTCGGCCCCAACCCCGGCCTCGGAGTGCGCTTCTACGGAATTGGCAACGAGCTGGAGGCACTGCTGGCGGTCCTGGTCATCGCCGGGACGGGCGCGGCACTGTCCGGCTTCGCGGCGCGCGTGTCCGCCCAGCGCGCGGCAGCGGCCTTCCTCGCCACCGGCCTGCTCGCGGCATTCGTCTTCGCCGCCGGTCGCTTCGGCGCTGACGTGGGCGCCGCGATCGTGCTGCCGCTGGGCGCCGCCGCAGCAGCCGCAGCGATCGCGGCCCGGCGGCGGCGAACCGCCGTCCTCGTCGTCGCGGCGCCGCTTGCAGCGCTGGCCCTGCTCG
>DATNGU010000039.1:0-2910 GCA_035605775.1 Solirubrobacterales bacterium
AAGGAGCTGGGGCGCCTCCTGTTCGGCTACGCGGCGCCCGACCGCGGCCAGGTCCCCGAGGGCCAGCGGCTGCCCCGGCGCCTGCATGGCTATTTGGTGCTCGACAACGACTACGGCCCGTTCCAGTACCCCGGCACCAAAGCGCAGGCAGACCTCGAGGTCACCTTCGCCCACGAGTACTGCCACATCCTGCAGATGGGCTACGACGCTTATCAGGACGCCTGGATGGCCGAGTCCACCGCGGTTTGGATGGAGGACCAGGTCTACAACGAGATCGATGACTACCTGCGCTACGTGCGCCGCTGGGTCCGTCTCGATCAGACGCCGCTCACCGCCAACGCGATCAGCGAGTACGGGGCCACGGTCTGGAACGAGTGGCTGGTGCGCCACTACGGGCGCGACATCGTCCGCAATGCCTGGTCACGGACCATCCACACTCGCCCCGGCGGTTTCTCGGTCGCGAGCTATGACTCCGCCATCCGGGCGGCAGGCAGCTCGGACTTCAGCCGCGACTTCGCGCGTTTCGCGCGGGACGTCGCCGAGTGGCGCACCGGGATCCGCTTCCGCGAAGGGAGGAAGTATCCCGACGTGCCGCGTCAGGGCAGTCTGCCCAGCGACGGCCAGCCGCTGCAACGCTCACTCAACCACGCCACCTTTCAGCTTCTGCGCGTGCATGCCAGCGCCGGCCGCGCGGTCGTCGCACGCGCGGTCGCGCCCGCCGGCGTCCGCGCCGGCCTGGCACTGGTCGGGCGGACCGGCGACGAGGCTCACGGCCACGTTGTCTCCAGACTGCGCTTCAAGCGGCGGGGTGGGCCGATGACGGTGCGCCTGGGTCACCCTGGTCGCTACAAGCGGATTACCGCGGTGCTGATCAACGCCGACACCAGGGCCGAGGGCTTCAGCGCCCGCCGGCTCGACTGGAACTACGTAACTGACACCGCGCCGTTCCGGGTCGACGTCCGCGCCGTGCCCTGAGGCTGCTCTGCCGCCGGAGCGGTGGCAACCACTTCGGCGATTGCCCCCTCGAAATCGAGGGCGAAGCTGTCGAGGTCGGCCATCGCGTCGTAGTCCCCAACCAGGCCGAAGTCGATCTGTCCGTCGTAGGACATGATCCCCACGCAGAGCGCCTGGCGACGGGCGAGGGGAACCAGGGGGAAGATCGCGTCCATTCGGCGGCCGAGTAGATAGAGCGGGAACTGAGGGCCAGGGACGTTGGTGACGACCAAGTTGAAGAAGCGCTGGGCGGGCTGCAACCGGGCCGCCTGAGAGGCAATCGTCGGCGGCGCGAAGTCGGTCAGTTTGGTCAGCAGTTCAGCGCCTACTGCCTGACCGGAGCCCTTCAAGTCACCCATCGTCTCGGTCACCAAACGCAGCCGCTCGACCGGATCTTGGGACCAGACAGGCAGTGGGGCCATCATCGCCGAGATGCGGTTGCCGAGCGCCCCGTGCTCCTCGTCGGCACGGACGCTGACCGGCACCATCGCCCGCATCTCCATCTCGTCGGTGTCGTGGCCGCGGGCACGCAGGTAGTTACCGAGAGCTCCGGCGACGACCGAGAGGACGACGTCGTTGACCGTGCCGCCGTGCTCATTCTTGACCCGCTTGAAGTCAGCAAGCTCACCGCGCACGAAGGCGAGGCGACGGTGGGGGCCAATCTCGACATTGAAGGGCGTGCTCGGAGCCGCCGTCGCCACCTCGAGCATCTTTCCGGTGGCGCCGAGGCCGCGCAGCACCTGGCGCGGACCGCGCAGCGCAGCACGCATGCCGCGGACGATCTCGCGCGGGCTGGTCACCCGCTCATGCAGCGCGTCCTTGAGCAGGTCGAGGTTGGTCGGCTCGGGGCGGGGCGCCCACTTTGGCGGTCGCACCGGTGGGTGGTCGGGTTCCTCCTCGAGGTCGAAGAGGACGGTGGTGATGTCGACGCCGGAGACCCCGTCGACGAGTGCATGGTGGCTCTTGCCGACGACGGCGAAGCGATCGCCTTCGAACCCCTCGACCAGCCACAGCTCCCAGAGGGGCTTGGTGCGGTCGAGCTGCTGGGAGAAGATCCGGGCGGCAAGGTTGCGCAGCTGCTCCTCGGAACCGGGCGCCGGCAGAGCAGTGCGGCGCACGTGGTAGTCGAGGTTGAGGAACGGGTCGTCGACCCAAACCGGCCGGCCCTGGTCGAAGGGGATGAAGCGCAGCTTCTGGCGGAAGCGGGGGACGAGGTGGAGTCGAGACTCAATCTGGTCGCGAAACTCCTCGTGAGACGGCGGCTCGCCCTCGAAGAGGATCGCCGAGGCGACGTGCATGTGGGCGCCGGCGCGCTCCATGTGAAGGAACGACGCATCTAGTCCGGTCAGTCGATCCCCATTCATCGCGCAATCTTCGCATACCGAGGAGGAGGCCAGATCCATGCGTGAACTTGGCTCTGGAGTGCGGCTTGCAGCGTCTCATGCGGGATTTCGCAGTGTGACGCCGCTCACCCCCACAGTCGAATTGCGCCCCTACGGTGCCCGATCCGACAAAGCAATCCATCTGCCGGGTTTCACCGCGAGCCGCCACTCGGCCCGCCACGTAGGCAGACGAAAGCGAGTTGAGACAGACGATGCGATTCATCCTGCCCGCGGCGCTGGCCGCTGCTGCCCTCGCAACCGGGCCCAACCCGGCCTTGGCGCAGAAGCGCCCACACCAGCCGCCCGAGAGGGCCCGGTCATACATCTCCCTGCACGTATCGAGCCACGACGTCGTCAGTGGGCGGTGGGTCCTCCTGCGTGGCCGGGTGCGACCCCGCGGCCCACACCGACTCAAGGTCGTGGTCCGTGGCCCGCGAGGAACGACGGTTGGCGCAGCCAGCAAGCGCAACGGGGCGTTCGCGCTGCGCTGGCGCCCGCGAGACACTGGCAGCTACCGGGTGCGCGCCTACGGCCT
>DATNGU010000040.1:0-4230 GCA_035605775.1 Solirubrobacterales bacterium
CGGCCGCTTGGGCGCGCCGCTCAGACTCCAGTGGCACGTCGGCCGCCAGCGCGATCTTGTCGGCGCGGGCGAACCCGACCCCTGCGACCTCGGTCAGTCGGTAGGGATCCTCGTGCAGCACCGTCATCGAGTTCTCGCCGAAGCGGGCGTGGATCGGCGTCGCGAGGTGGGCCAGGCCGTGGGGGGCGAGCTGGACGTGAAGGTCGCGGATCGCGCGCGAAGCGTGCCACGACTCGGCTGCCGTAGCCGCCTGCTCGGCGCTGACTCCTCGCAACCCAGCGAAGACGCTGGCCGGGTCGGCCGCGATTGCCCCCAGCACCCCCTCGCCGTGCTCGTCCACGAGACGCTCCGCCCGGGCTGGGCCGATGTGGCGCAGGGTGGTGAGGTAGGCGATCTGTCCCTCGCGATCGGCGGGATCAAGCGGCAACGCGCCGCGCGCCTTCAGCTGTCGGCCGTAGCGCGAATGCGTCTGCCAGTCGCCGCTGACCTCAGCCCGATTACCGGCGCTCAGGTGAGCGACTGGGCCAACCAGGGCGAAGCCCTCGCCCGAGTCGGCGTCCTGAACCTCGAGCACCGCGTAGCCGTCGTCCTCGGCACAGAAGATGACGCCCAGCACCTCGACCGTGCCCGTAAACGCAGCCGCATCGGCGTCGAAGAGGGTCGCTGCGCCATCCATGCCTGAAAGCTAGCCGTACCCGAGGCGGCAGGGGGTGCCCACGGCGGTCGCACTTTGCCAGATCAGGGAAGGCCGACGAGGCGATTGATCGCATCGCGAGCGTAGGCGAAGACCCGGCGGTCCCGGGAGATGCGGTAGCGGGTGTTGGCGCCCATTACCAGCGCGTAGAGCTCGAAGGCGACGCGGCCGGGTTCCTCGATGCGAGCCAGGGTTGCCTGACGCTCCAGCTCGTCGAGCCAGGAGTCGAGGGAGGCGGCGATCGCGTCGTGGACCGGACCGGGTCGGTCGTCGTACTCGGCCGAAACCGCCCCCCAGAAGCAGCCGCCGGAATAGGCATCGCTTTCGAGGTGATCGAGGTAGGCAGCTGCCATCGCTCGCATCCGGGGTGCCCCGTCGGCGGCGGCAGTAGCTGGCTCGATCACCGTCCGCCGGAAGCGTCCCGCCGCCGCAGCGACGGTGGCCAGCTGCAGCTCCTGCTTGGAGCCGAAGTGCGAGAAGAGGCCGCTCTTGCTCATCTCCAGCTCCGCTGCGAGACGACCGATCGTCAGGCCCTCCAGACCCTCGATTGAGGCGACATCCACGGCGCGGTCGAGAATCGCGGCCCGGGTTGCGGCTCCCTTGCTTGATTCGACCCCCATCGCGCTCGCGGTTCTGGCGGTACCCATTGACCTCAGGCTACAGAAAAGCACGAACGTTCGTGCAATCAACTAGGATGCGCCAATCCCGGCTCAGCAGGGGCCGACTAATTTTGGAGGAGAGGCGATGAGTACCCACGCAGTGAAGAAGATCGACGACATGGAGGCCGTCTACCTCGGCGCTTTCAAGCGGGCGCGAGCGGAATTGGGAGTCGAATCATTCGGCATGCAGATCATCGATCTGCCACCCGACTACGACGGCTACCCCGAACACGACCACGCGGAAGATGGCCAGGAGGAGGTCTTCCTGGCACTGCGCGGAGGTGGCGAGATAGAGATCGCCGGTGAGCGCTTCCCGCTCGACGGCGAGCACGTCGCTCGAGTTGCCTCGGGCACCATGCGCAAGGTTTGGCCCGGGCCGGATGGAATTCGCCTTCTCGTCCTCGGCGGCCAGCCGGGCAAGGCCTACAAGGCCCCGGACATCTCAAAGCTGGGCGAGCCCGACCCGATGGCAAGCTGAGGCGAACCCCCGCGCCGCTACGGGGGCGGCGCGGGGCCAAGACGGCGCTCGTGTCCCGGGCAGCTGAGCACTGGAACCCGGGGGTAGCGGGGGTAGGCGGGATCCTCGCGGGAGCGCAGGCAGAGGCTGAAGACCGATCCCCGCGTGTTGGGGACAAGTTGCTGGTGGACGCAGCTGTCGCAAAGGCCATTGGCGGGAGTGGGCATCCGGTGAAGCTATCGAGGGCGAAGCCTGATCAGCCCTGGATCTCTTCGCCGAGCGAGAGGGAGCGCTCGGCTGCGATCTGAGTGATGTCTTCGACTACTGGTGCGTCCCACCCCTCGCCCCTCGCCCGTTCGACTGCGGGCAGCAATGCTCCGCTCACTCGCTCTGCCATGTTGCCCGCCACGTTGCGGCAATGCTCGATGCCGACCCCGCATTCGTCGGCAATTGTTGCCAGGTCATTCATCGAGGCCGGCTCGGAGTGGGCAGAGGCGATCGTCAGACCCGTGTGCTGAGAGTCGGCATAGACAACGGTCGACGCGATGTCATAGAACGGCGCAAGCAGCGCCCCCTCGTAGGCAAACAGCAAGCCGAAATTCGTGCCGCCGACGTCACCATTGCCGAGCAGGTAGTGGCAGAAGGCCCCGGCGATCAGGAGTGTGATCGCCTGCTCCTCGCCGGTCGCCCTCAGGAGCCCGCACGATTCGGCGAAACTCGGGCTGGTCGCCGCCTGGCTGGGCATGAAGCCGAGTGCCTGGGAGAAAGTCTCCTGGTGAAAGCGTTCCACCTTGAGGCCTTGAACCGCGCGGTCAAAGCGCTCCGAGACGAGACAGCGCTGTCCGGCGATCGTCTCCACCGTGGTGGGCGCGACCAGGAGGCCCGCTTCGCGTGCGACCGTTGTGCAGAACATCTCATTAGCAACCAGTTCAGAATGCTCGTCACATTCCGGCTTGAGGACGTGAGTGCTCGGCGTGTCATGTGCCGGCCAGCCCCAGCGGTCGCCTGCCTCCGCGCGCACCAAGCTGAGCTTGTGGCGGACGCCGGGAAGGGTGAAGCTCATTCGCCCTTCGCGATCAGGGTCGAGGAGCCGCTGCGGCTGCGCCGTCACCAGCTCTTCCAGCTCGCCGTCGCCAAGCCAGGCGGTTGAGCTCTCGCTGCTCCTTTGCGTCGCCTCACCTGGCGGCAGAAAGGTGACCGCGCCTGGGCAGTCCCGGCCCAACGCGGCGATCAATCCGTAGCCATCGTGGGGATCGATTCCCAGCCCCGCGGCGATCCTCTCGCGGCGCGGCCCCTCAGGCAGCAAGCCCTCGATGTAGGCGCGAGAGGCATCGGGGCTATAAGGCTCTCCGCTGCCAGGCAGGGCGTTGCTGAGCACCGCCCCTCCCTCGCCGAACCCCTCGACCCGCTCGGCTGTATAGGCCAGCTGATAGTCGCTATCTCCACTCGGCAGTAGCTGCCCGACCTGCTCTCCGTAGAGGTAGACGTCAAGGCTCATTTGGGTCCACTATGGATCGTGTCCAGGTCCCCTTTGATTTGACGAATCTAAACCGAACCGGCCGAGTTGGCCAATCCGCTACTGATTCGCGAGTTGCTCGATGCCGCTGGCGCGCTGTCCGCCGGCGGACAGCATCAGTTTGAAGTCGTGCGGGCTCGATGCGTAGTCGAGGGCTACCTGCTCGGCGACCTTGCCCTCCATCACGTAGCCAAGCAGCGATTGGTCGAAGGTGCGCATCCCGTAGTACTCGCCCTCGGCGATGACCTCGGTGATCTTGCCCGTCTCATCGGGGTTAAGGATCAGGTCCTGGACGCGGCCGGTGACGACGAGGACCTCTGAGGCGGGGACACGGCCCTCGCCGGTGACGTCGGGAACGAGGCGCTGGGCAATCGCACCCTTCAAGGTCGAGGCGAGCATCACCCGCGCCTGGTGCTGGAGGTGGGGAGGAAAGAAGTCGATGATGCGGTTGATCGTCTCGGTTGCGTCCAGGGTATGGACGGTTGAGAGAACGAGATGCCCCGTCTCCGCCGCCGAGAGCGCGGTCCGCACCGTCTCCTCGTCGCGCATCTCGCCGATCAGGATCACATCGGGGTCCTGGCGTAGAACGCGCCGCATCGCACGGGCGAAGCTTTCGGTGTCGGAGCCGACCTCGCGCTGGTTGACGATCGAGCCTTTGTCTTCGTGCAGGTACTCGATTGGGTCCTCGAGGGTGACGATGTGGTGCGAGCGGGTGCGATTGATGTGGTCGATCATCGCCGCCAGGGTCGTCGACTTGCCCGAACCCGTGGTGCCCGTGACGAGGATGATTCCGCGCTGCTCCTCGGCCAGGTTGGTGACGACCTCGGGCAGACCCAGGTCCTCTACGGATCGGATCTCGAAGGGAATGGCGCGGCAGACGATCGAGGTCGAGCCGCGTTGTTTG
>DATNGU010000041.1:0-3085 GCA_035605775.1 Solirubrobacterales bacterium
CCGACTCACCGGGTCGCCCCGTTGCCGGCCGCCGACCAGACCGTCCAGGGCGGCTCGCCCGCGGACCAGAGGTCATTGAGGACGACCGCGTCCTTGTAGGTGTCCATGCAGTCCCAGAAACCCTTGTGACGGTGCCCCCGCAGCTCTCCGTCTGCTGCCAACCCCGCCAGGGGCTCACGCTCCAGCACACTGTCCTTATCGAGGTAGCCGAGCACGCCTGACTCGAAGCAAAAGAAGCCGCCGTTAATCCAGTGCTCGCTACGTGGCTTCTCGACGAAGCCCTCCACCCTGCCCCCCTCGCCCAGCTCGGCGAGGCCCCACTGTAGATGTGGGCGCACCACGGTCATCGTCGCCAAGCGACCGTGCCCGGCGTGGAAGTTGAGCAACGCGCCGAGATCGACGTCTGCCACACCGTCTGCATAGGTCGCGCAGAAGGTGCCGCCGGCGAGCCGGTCTGCAAGCTGCGCAAGCCTTCCTCCGGTGGGCGTATCGATGCCGGTGTCGACGCACTCGACCGAGATGTCACCGGGCCACGGCTGCTCGGCCGCGAACTCCTCTACGGCCTCACCCAAGTAGCCCGTGGCCAGCAGGAAGCGCTCAAATCCTTGCGCGGCGTAGATCCCGATCACGTGCCAGAGGATCGGTTTGCCGCCGATCTCGACCAGCGCCTTCGGCACCGACTCGGTGCGCTCCCGTAGCCGCGTTCCGCGGCCGCCGCAGAGGATGACAACCGGAGGATTCATCTTTTGTCGCCTTCATGACCCTATGGGGTCATGAAGGCGACAGATCAGCCGCCCGCCACCGCGGGAAGGATGGTTACCTCGTCGGTCTCGCTCACCGACGTGTCCAGGCCCTGCTGGAAGCGGATGTCCTCGCCGCTGACGTAGACGTTGACGAAACGCCGCAGGTCGCCGTCCTGGGTGATCCGCTCGCGCAGGTCGCCGTAAGCGTCAAAGACGGCGTCGAGCACCTCACCCACGGTCGAGCCGGCAACCTCGACCTCTGACTCTCCTCCGGTTGCGGCGCGCAGCTGGGTCGGGATCTTCACGGTGACTGCCATCAGGCGACTACCTCCTGCTGGTGTTCGAACACTGACTCGAAGCTGTCGAGATCGGGATCGATCTCGTGCATGCGGAAACTATCGCGAGTCGCGTCAAGCGTCTTCAAGCCCTCGCCGGTGATGTAGAGGACGACCCGCTCACCCGTGGCAATGTCGCCACGCTCGGCCAGCTTGGCCAGCACGCCGATCGTCACGCCGCCAGCCGTCTCAGTGAAGATGCCCGTCGTCTCGGCCAGCAGGCGGATGCCGGCACGGATCTCCTCGTCGGTGACCGAGTCGATCGCGCCGCCGGTGCTGCGCGCCTGCTCCAGCGCATAAGGACCGTCGGCCGGATCGCCGATCGCCAGGCTTTTGGCGATCGTCTCCGGCTTTTGCGGCTTGCAGACGTCCCAGCCCTCGGCGAATGCCGTTGCCACCGGGCTGCAGCCGAGCGCCTGGGCGCCGTTGAAGACCGGCAGCTCGCCTTCGACCAGCCCCAAATCGATCCACTCCTGAAAGCCACGCCCGACCTTGGTAAAGAGCGAGCCGGAGGCGATTGGGCAGACCACCCGGTCCGGTAGCTCCCAGCCAAGTTGCTCGGCAGTCTCGTAGGCGAGCGTCTTCGAGCCCTCGGCGTAGTAGGGGCGCAGGTTGACGTTGACGAAGGCCCAAGGACGGGTTTCGGCAAGCTGGGTGCAGAGCCGGTTGACGTCGTCGTAGTTGCCGCGAACCCCAACCAGGTTGGTTCCGTAGACGGCCGTCGCGAGCAGCTTTTGCTCCTCCAGGTTGGCCGGGACGAGTACGTAGGATTCCAGTCCAGCTGCAGCAGCATGGGCCGCAACCGCGTTTGCCAGGTTGCCGGTTGAGGCGCAGGCCACGGTCTCGAAGCCAAGCTCTCGCGCCTTCGCCACCGCCACCGCCACAACGCGGTCCTTGAAGGAGTGGGTCGGGTTGGCAGCGTCGTTCTTGATCCAGACCTCGGCGTCGAGGCCGAGCTGCTCAGCGAGCCGATCGGCTCGAAGGAGCGGCGTGAATCCAGGCTCGAGCGGGTCCTTCGGGCTTCCCGTGAAGGGCAGGAAGTCGGCGTAGCGCCAAATTCCCTGCGAGCCGGCCTGGATTCGGCGCTTTGCCTCGGCGGCATTGAACTTCGAGTAGTCGTAATTGACTTCCAGCGGGCCGAAACAGTTCTCGCAGGCATAGCTGGCGCCCAATTCGTAGGTCGCCCCACACTCCTTGCACTTCAAACTCTCGACTGACATCCGATCTTCCTTTTCTTTGCCTAGAAAAAAACCTCCGCCTGTGGGGCAGAGGTCCGATCGGACGCCTTCCCCACATCTTCCAGGTCCGAAAATGACCTGCTGGACTTGGCACCTCCCCTCGGACCGATGGTCCAAGGTGGTTGCCGGGGCTTCAGCGGGCCAGTCCCTCCACCCCTCTAGATGTGGCGCTTATGTACTGGGCACAGAGTACCAGGGGCACCTGAAGGGAAGTTTCGTTCACTGTGGCGGTGTCCGGCCGTCTAACCTAGTGCGCGATGCCCGATCAGACCGAAGAGACGCTGAGCGCGACAGATGCCGAACCTTCCGAAACCGAGGCTGCGTCGGGCAGCACGCCGGGGAGATCTCCTCTCCCCCGCTCAGCAGGCCGAGCCTGAGACGCCCACCGTCGAGCAAATCGACTCCTCCGGCTTGCGCTGGGTCAACATCGAGCGCCCAGGTGCCCTGGAGCGCGGCTGGCTCGAGGACAACTTCGACTTCCACGCCCTCGACCTCGAGGACGTCCTCTCCCGCAACCAGCGGCCGAAGATCGACATCTACGACGACTATCTCTTCATCGTCCTCCATTTCCCGATCTTCGACCCCGCCGCTGGCCGCCTTGGCACGGGCGAGCTCGACCTCTTCGTCGGCCCCGGCTATGTGGTGACGATTCCGAACCAGCCGCTGCAGCCAGTCGAGTACCTGTTCGAGCGATGCCGAACCAAGGAGGAGCTACGCGAGCAACTCTTCTCGCGCGGCTCTGGATATCTGCTCTACCGCCTGGTGGACG
>DATNGU010000042.1:0-2034 GCA_035605775.1 Solirubrobacterales bacterium
TCAAATGCAGCTTCGAAGACGAACTGCCCTCCTACGAAGCGATCGAAGTCGAAATCCCGGTCGTCCTCGAAGGCAGCCCGCCGGCGGCGGGTGCAGCGGGCAAAGTGACCGTCTCGGGCGGCAACGCGGCCTCAAAGAGCGCGACCCAGACGATCCAGGTAACCGACGAGCCCGTCCACTTCGGCCTAGAACGCTTCGACATGCAGGCCGAAGAAGAGGGCGGTGCGCTGACGACTCAGGCAGGCGTCCACCCCTTCCAGCTGGTCAACACGGTCCAGCTCAACTCGGGCTGGATGAGCGGCAAGCGCAACAGCGGGCCCAGCCCGAGCGTCGAACAGCCGGCGCTGCCACGAAACGTGCGCGTCACCTTTCCGGCCGGGTTGGCCGGCACGGCGACTCCGGCGCCGCCCTGTTCGATGGCGACCTTCCTCACCACGGCGGAAGCTGTCAACGAATGTCCCAAGGAGAGCGCGATCGGGGTCGCCTCGGTTACCTTCAACGAACGGGGGAACCTCCCGTTCGTGCGCCTGGCGGTGCCGATCTTCAACCTGGCGCCCCAGCACGGCGAACCGGCCCGCCTCGGCTTCATGGTCGCCGGCGACCCGATCCTGATCAGCGCCTCCGCCGACCCCGAGGACGGTCAACGGATCACGGGCGAAGTGCGCAACGTCACCCAGCTGGTCCAGTTCTTCTCCTCGACGATCAGCCTCTGGGGCACGCCTGGGGACCCGCGCCACGACTCCTCGCGCGGTTGGGAGTGCGTCTATGCCTTCCCGGAACCCGGCAGCGAATGCACCCCCCCCGCCAACCGCGACGAAACTCCCTTCCTGCGGATGCCGACCTCCTGCAAGTCGCCGCTCGAATACCGCTCGGAAATCGAACCCTGGAACGTGCCGATCGGTAGCGTGGTCGACAGCGCCACCTCGGTCGGCGAGCCGCTCCTCGGCTGCAACCGGGTCCCCTTCGATCCCTCGATCTCATCGGTGGCGACCAGCAAACTGGCCGAGAACCCGAGCGGCCTCGACTTCGAGCTGCGCCTGCCGGGCTCCGGTTTCACCAACCCTAAAGAGGGTGCCGTCTCTGAAGCCCAGCCGAAGAAGATCGAAGTAACTCTGCCAGAAGGCGTGACGCTGAACCCCTCCCAGGCAGAGGGCCTTGCGGTCTGCACCACGGCTGACTTCGCCCGCGAAAAGTTCAACTCAAAGCCAGGCGAGGGTTGCCCTGAGGCATCGAAGATCGGCAACGTAGAAGCGGGAACCCCCCTGATCGATGAAACCCTCCAAGGCTCCCTATACGTAGCCGCCCCCTACGACAACCCCTTCAACTCCCTAATAGCCACCTACATAGTCGTCCGCGCTCCCGAGCGCGGCGTCTTGGTCAAACAGCCCCTGGAGATAAGGCCAGATCCGAAAACCGGCCAGCTGATCGGCATCGCCGACAACTCCCCGCCGGTGCCCTATGACTACTTCCGCCTGCACTTCCGCGAAGGCGGCAGGGCTCCTTTGGTCACCCCGCCGCGCTGCGGCGACTTCAAAACCACCGCGCGCTTTACCCCCTACTCAGCCCAGGATCCCGACAACCCGACGCCTGGAGAGATCGTCACCCGCACCGCGACGATGACGATCCAGCGCGGAGTCGACGGCGGCTCGTGCCCCTCGGGAGGAGTGCCGCCTTTCCACCCGGGCTTTGAGGCGGGATCGGTCAACAACAACGCAGGCTCTTATTCGCCCTTCAACATGCGCCTGACGCGAAGCGACGGGGAACAGGACATGACCAAGTTCTCCGCCACCCTGCCTCCGGGTGTATTGGGCAAGCTCGCCGGACTCTCCAAATGCTCTGACGCTGCGGTCGAGGCGGCCAGGTCAAAGACCGGCAAGCAGGAGCTGGCAAGCCCCTCCTGTCCTGCCAACTCAGAGATCGGCCACTCCCTGGCCGGCGCCGGAGTCGGCTCGATCCTCACCTACGTCAGCGGCAAGATCTACCTAGGAGGCCCCTACAAAGGCGATCCCTTGAGCGTGATCGCGATCAACCCGA
>DATNGU010000043.1:0-5568 GCA_035605775.1 Solirubrobacterales bacterium
CGGCACGGAATCGCCGACAGCATGGCGACCGAGGACCTGCGCGAAGGCGCGGTGGCGTTCTTCAGCGGCGAGAAGCCCGAGTTCAAGGGTCGCTGAACCGGCCCGTGTCAGCAGTCGTATCCGAGTTACAGTCTCCCTGAGCATTCTCCCCAGGAAAGGATCCAGTCCGATGAAGAAGCTCGTCCCCCTGTTCGCACTCGCACTCGCATCCGTCGCCCTCGTTGCCTGCGGAGGTGACGACGACTCGACCACCACTACCGCAACTGAAACCGGTGGTGGCGCCGCAGCGGAAGGCGGCGAAAAGGCAGGTGGGAGTACCGGCGGAGGGTCGACCCTCAAATTCGAGGCCGACCCGAACGGTGACCTGGCCTACACCACGACCGAAGCATCGGCAAAAGCCGGCAAAGTGACGATCGACTTCAACAATCCGCAGGGCCTGACCCACGACGTGGCGATCGAAGACTCGAGCGGCGAAGAGGTCGGCAAGACGGACCTGATTGCCAGCGAAGAAACCTCGACCACCGTCGACCTGAAGCCGGGCAAGTACACCTTCTTCTGCTCGGTCCCAGGGCACCGCGAAGCGGGCATGGAAGGCACCCTCACCGTCAAATAGTCGAGGGTGCAGCCGGCGCCCGCTACTCGGCGGGCGCCGTCATCCCGACCGGAGTGTGCTGGAACGCAAGCGCTTGGCTGGTCGGATGCCGATTAGAAGCGCCATCTCGAGCCACTTCCAGTAGCAGTCGACATCATCGAAGCCGACCTCGCGCAGCCATAGGAGTTGGGTCTCGACATCGAGCAAGCGATCGGATGGATCCGCATTCTCGATTGGCTCGTCGATCGCCGCAAAGAACGCTAGGTGAAGGCGATGGGTCGGCGATGCCACATGCTCGAAGTTCGCGAAGATGCCGCCGGGTTCGAGTAGATCGAAAACCTCGCGAAAGAGCGAGCGCTTCCGCTCGTGCTCGAGATGATGGATGGCCATCGACGAGACGACAGCGTCGAAGCGGCCGAGCGCAGGTAACGGCTCAGCGAGGTCATGCTTGACAAGCTCGATCGACTCGTCGTCGGCGACTCGCTTGCGCGCCGCCGCGAGCATGAGCTCGGAAAAGTCCAGACCCACGCCGAGCATGTGCCGGCGATCGGCCTGGAGAAGGGCGAGTAGGCGGCCATCGCCCGTGCCGAGGTCGAGAATGCGCCGAGCGTCGAGGGGCACATGTTCAAGCAGGACGCTCTCTCCCTCTGCGCGATGCGGAAACTCATCCGCGCGGTCGAGATAGCGGCGGACTTTCCGTTCGTCAGCCGTCCACTCCTCCCCGGGCATGGCTCATTATCCCGTTTGCCCGGAGCACGGGCTTCACCTAGGGTGGGGGCGGTTCGATTGCAAGCGGGTCATTGCGCCGCAGCCACTCGGCGAACAGGGGGTCGACTATCCGCCAGGCCGATCCCGAGCCCTCCACGACTCCGCGAGCGCGCAGGCGCTCCAGCGCCCGCTTGGCGGCATCGGGCCCACTCAAACCGTAGCGCGGTGGGGCGGTCCTGCTGCCGGGGGAGGCACCGCTTGCAACCAAGAAGAGGGCCTTGGCCCCATTGCCTTCGCTGTCCTCTCCCGCAAGCAAGCCATCGACGATCGAGCCGAAATCGGTGCTGTGTGAGCGGGTTGAAAGCAGCTGATCGAAGGCAGCCTGCACGGCGTCGCTGTCGACCCGTTCGCCGTCTTCAGTGATCTCCCAGGTCTGCCAGGCAAGGTGCTGGGTGCGCTTGGGGTGTGCATCGGTCAATTCGACCAGGAGATCGGCTGCGCGCTCGTCGAGCGGTTTGCCGGAGGCCTCGAAGGCATGCTCAAGGAAGGCCGCGAACGGCTCGGCGTCTATCGACGGCAGGGCGACATCGTGGGTCTGGTCCCAGATCGGCTCGGTGTCGGTGTGGAGCATCAGTTCGAGCTTCTCGCGCAGGCTTCCGGTGAGAAGCAGGCTGACTTTTCCGCCCGCCTCGGGCTCCATCAGCGCCGATCGGATGATGCTCAACGGCTCGCCCGGGCAGCTGTTGAGCCGCTGGAACTCATCGAAGACAATCACGAGGCGGTCGGTCGCCTGGGTGAGGGCATGGAGCTGATCGTGCAGGACCTCGGCCTCATTGAGCGCCTGCCGCCCTCCGGTTCGGACGCCGGCCGCGACGACGCCGAGGTTGATCCCGATGCTCTTCTCCAAACGCCTCCAAGCATCGCCCGCGCGGCGCCGAAGCTGGCCGTCTGGGTGCCTGTCCAGAGCGTTCCGGACTGCGCCGATGAACGCAGGAAGGCTGATTGCCCGGCGTAGGTCGATACGCAGCATTTGCCATGGCGGTGCGTCCGCCTCATGATCGAGCCCAAGCTCGCGGCGGAGTTCGAGGGTAAAGCTGGTCTTGCCGGTGCCCCGCGGTCCAAACAGGGCGACGTGCGTGCCCGCCTTGAGTTGCAGGGCGGTTTCTCGTGCGAAGGTCTCGCGAGGAACACCATCCTCGATCGCGTACTCCCAGATGAAGGGGTTGAGCGGCACCCCAGCAGTGTACCCAGTCAGCGCGACACTATGTACTTGTCGAGCGAGTACCGTTGCGTCCCTGCGGGAAATCGCCAAGGCTGCAGGAGTGTCGCCGGCCCTTGTCGTCCACCACTTCGGGGGCAAGGAGGGTTTGGTCGCGGCGGTCGATGAGGTCGCCCTGTGGGAGTTCGGCTCCGCCTATGGCTCAGGAGACCCGGTCGAAGGATCCGACCTGCTGCGCCAGCGCGCCGAACAGACCGCCGGAGCGATGCGGGAGCACCCAGAGGCTTGCGCCTACCTCGGCCGGGCGCTTGTCGAGGGGACTCCCGGTAGCACCCGCCTCTTTCGCATGATGATTGAGGGAGGTCGCGCCGAGATCGACCTGCTCGCCGAGAAGGGCGCCCTACGCGAGAACGCCGACCGGTTCTGGGCCACCCTTCAGCACTTCTTCCTGATCTGGGCTCCACTCACCTTCATGCCCCTGCTGGAACAGGAGGCGCTGGACGGATCTCTGTTGGAGGACGCGATCCTGGATCGCTGGGTCACCGCAAACGTGGAACTGCTTGGGGAGGGGCTTTACCGATGAGTCGATGGGAGACGACAAGCACGCTGGAGGCCGACGTTGCACCGGCTGCCGTTTGGAAGAGGGCCTACGCGAACGCCGAGGCGTGGCCGAAGTGGAACGCCGAGATCAAGCGCGCCCGCCTCGACGGGCAGCTAACTCTGGGCGCCAAGGCGAGAATCGTGTTTAGCTCCGGCCTGCGTCTGCGCTTCCACGTCGTCGAGTTCGAGGAAGGCTGTCTCTTCACGGACGAGTCGCGCATGCCCGGAGCCCGTATGGGCCACCGTCATCTGGTCGAGTCAACCGAGGACGGCGGCAGCCGCCTCACCAACACGATTCTACATCGTGGGCACCTTGGCCCCGTTGTGGCGGCGGATCATGGGACCGGCGGCGGCACGGACCCTTCCCGGCGCTCAACGCGCGGTTGTCGAGCTAACCAGGGGGTATCTGAAAGCTCGCGGTGTCAGTCGGCAGGCGCCATCACGCGCGTCACCGAGTCACCGACGAAGCACGGCTTCTCGTTGCCCTCGACCTCGAGGGTGAAACGGGTCACTACCTCCCACCAGCCGCCGCCCTTCTCGTCGATCGAGACGACCTCGGCACGGCAGCGGACCTTGGAGTCAACTGGGACCGGAGCCGGGAAGCGGATCTTGTTCCAGCCGTAGTTGACCCCGAGCGCGAAGCCGGTCGAGGAAATCAGCTCCTTGCGGAAGCCGTCGACCAGTGACAGGGTCAGGTTGCCGTGGGCGATCGTCGTGCCGAACGGGCTCTCGTTCTTCGCCTTCTCGACGTCGACGTGGATCCACTGATCGTCGCCCGACAGCTGGGCAAAGGTGTCGATGTCCTCCTGGGTCACGGTGCGCCACTCGCTCGGACCGACCTCCTGTCCGAGCAGCGACTGCATGCCCTCGACGCCCTGTACCTCGACCGTTGCCATGGCGCGGAGGCTACCGCAGTAGTCCGCACACGGACCAACGTCCAAACGCACCTAGCTGTGCGTGGAGGTGGCCTGCTGAGGAACGCGTGCATTCCACGCTTTTTCGATCTGCCGCATGAGCGCCGGGTAGACGACCCAGTGTCGGAACGGCTTGATCACCGCCATGTATCCCTTCCCGAAGGAACCACGCGGTTTGACGTAGACGGTCATCTGCCCTTGGTAGTGACCCTCGCCCTGAGCAACCCAAGCCAAGTGCATCACGCCGTGCACAGTCTGGTTCGACAGCTCAGCGGCAAACTCGGCGTCGGTGCGATAGAGGGGCACGAAAGGCAGGGAGCCGAAATCCAGATCTGCCGCCGTATCGCGCAGATCGTCTGGCAGCCGGCCGGCCAGGGAGACTTCGTTCGTCCCCGGGATCGGCAGTTTGCCCGTGGCACCATCGCTTGAGGCCGAAACCCTGCCGAGGCCAAACCAACTGCCGAGGAGATCGCGGAGACGCCAGAGGACGCGCGCCGGGAGCGATCCGGATTTGGCCGGATCGCTGGAGGCCATCAACTCGAGCAGCGATTGGAAGTCCTCGACGCAACCGCGCGCGGGCAGGGCCCAGACATCCTCCAGGATGAAGTCCGGCGCGATTTCGCGGATGCGCCAGGGGCGAGATTCGTGTGCCACGTTCGGGAGCCTCATGCCGATCGTCGATCCATACGATGTCGTATGGATGTTAGGCAGAGCAGCATGCTGGCAATCGTGGGGGCTGACACAACGAGAGCGCCCGGTGCTCGTCTACGACGGGGACTGCGGATTCTGCACGAGTTGTGTTCGCGCCCTGGAGAGGATCGGGCCGGACGCGGAGATCGTCGCCTGGCAGCTCACCGACCTGGCTGAGCTGGGGTTAAGCGAGGAGCGGGCGGCCAGCGCCGTGCAGTTGGTCCAGACCGACGGCGCGGTTCGCTCGGGACACGAGGCGATCGCCGCGGCGCTGAACACCGCCGGACGGATCTGGAGGGTCGTCGGCCACACGATCCTGCTGCCGGGGGTCTCGTGGATGGCGGCAAAGGCCTACCGGCTGGTCGCGGACAACCGTTACCGACTGCCCGGCGGCACGCCCGCGTGCGCGGTCGCCGACAAAGAACGCAATCGCCCGGCGGCTTAGCCCGAGCCGTCAACCGGTCTCCAGGCAGCCGCTCGGCGCCTCAGGCCACCAAACGCACTTCAAAGCCCGGGGTCACCAGTGCGCCGGCGCCGCCGAGGAGGGCGAGGATCCTGCTCACGTAGGCCTGGGTCTCCGGGTAGGCGGGAACGCAGTCGCAGGCTTCGACCGGGGCGGGACCGGCGTTGTAAGCGGCCAGGGCCAGCTGCGGCGAGCCGAGCTGGCGGATCAAGTCGGACATCAGGTGGGCCTGGGCCTCCATCGCAGCGACCGGGTCGAAGGGGTCGGTCAGTCCATATGAGGCGGCGGTGGACGGGATGAACTGGGCGATCCCCTGGGCACCGGCCGGCGAGGTCGCGAAAGGGTTGAAGTTCGACTCGGCCATCAGCTGGGCGGCGAGCAA
>DATNGU010000044.1:0-2454 GCA_035605775.1 Solirubrobacterales bacterium
AGCCCCAGCTCGTGCAGAGCGTGGCGGGTGGTCGCAAGTGAGCCGGGCCGGAGGTGCTCGAGCGAGCGAGCCAGCGACTTGCGGCGGTGGGCGAAGGCGGCGCGGACCAGCTCGCGAGTGGCCGGGTCGGCGCCGGGGCCGGTGCGTCGCAGGCTGAGGATCGCCGACTCGACCCGCGGTCGGGGCCGGAACACCGCTGGGTCGACCGTGCGCAGCAACTTCACTTCGCAGGCCAGCTGTGCCACCACGCTGGGCGAGCCGTAGGTCCGGCTGCCCGGCTCGGCGCGGAGGCGGTCGGCGATCTCACGCTGCACCATCACCGTCCAGCGCTGTATTGAGGGCAGTTGCTCGATCGTGCGCAGGATCAGCGGCGTCGCGATCGAGTAGGGGAGGTTGGCAACGAGGGCGCTGGGCGCTGGGTCGAGCTCGGATAGGTCGAGCTTCATCGCGTCGCCCCAGTGCAAATCGACGTCCGAGCGCGCCGCCAGCGTCGCCAATGCGGCCGCCAGGTTGCGGTCAAGCTCGACCGTGTGGACATGTGTCGCGGCTGCGGCCAGGCGCTCGGTCAGCACCCCTTCACCCGCCCCTACCTCCAGCACAACGTCGTCGGGGGCAAGGGCGGCATCGCGGATGATCGCGTCGAGCAGGTTCGGGTCGGCGAGGAAGTTCTGCCCGAGCCTGACCATGGCCGGAGCCCCTACCAGCCGAAGAGGGCGCGGGCGTTCGCCTCGACGGTCCGCTCCAGCTCCTCGTAAGTGACGCCACGCGCTTCGGCGACGACGCGGGCGGTGTCGACTACGTAGGCGGGCTCATTCGGCTTGCCCCGAATCGTCTGCGGGGCCAGATAGGGCGCGTCGGTCTCAACCAGCAGTAGCTCTTCGGGCAGCTGTGCGGCGGCCTCGCGCAGCTCAGCCGAGCCGGGATAGGTGGTGTGGCCAGCGAAGGAGCAGTACCAGCCGCGCTCAGCGGCGTCGGCGGCTCGCCGGGGGGCGGAGAAGCAGTGCAGGACGACGGGGCACTCGCCGGCCTGGGCGTCGAGCACCTCGAAGATCTCGTCGATCGCCGCCGTCTGGCCATCCTTGTCGCGGCCGTGGATGATGATCGGCAGACCCTGATCACGGGCGATCGCGACCTGCGCCTCGAAAGCGCGCCGCTGGTCGGCTGGGCTGGCGGCCTCGTGGTAGTAGTCGATCCCGGTCTCGCCGATCGCCCGCACCTTCTCGTGCGCGGCGAGGTGCTCGATCCGCTCCACTTCAGCGTCGTCAAAGCCTGCGGCATCGACCGGGTGGCGGCCGACGCTGGCGAAGACGGCCTCGTGGCGCTCCGCGGCCGCGATTGCCGTTGTGTTCTCCTCGCCGAGGCCGACGTTGAGCATGCGATTTACGCCCGCCGCGAGGGCGCTCGCCACGACCTCGGCCTCCGGCCGCTCGCAGAGGAACAGATGCGTGTGGGAGTCGATCACCGCGCGCTCAAGCCTATCCGCGTGGCTGGGCGAACCATCTAACCTCTTCTGACCATGGCAGAGCGTGACTACATATCTGCGACCAGGGAGCGCGTCGTCGTCTTCGACGGCGGCATGGGCGCGACCCTGGAGCAGTTCGACCTGACCCAGGCTGACTACGGCGGCCTCGAGGGCAAATGCCATGAGGCCCTTGTGCTGAACCGACCCGACGTGATCGAGGGCGTCCACGCCTCGATGCTGGAGGCCGGCGCCGAGGTAGTTGAGACCGATTCTTTCCAGGGCTCGCGGCTGAAGCTCGAAGAGTGGGGGTTGGGCGAGCACACGCTCGAGGTCAACGTCAAGGCGGCGCAGATCGCCCGCAAGGCTGCCGGTGAGGACCGCTTCGTCGCCGGCTCGATCGGACCCACCGGCTTCCTGCCCGCCTCCGATGACCCGACTCTGGGCGATATCTCCTTCCGCCGGTTGGTCGAAATCTTCGCCGAGCAGGCGCGCGGGCTGGTCGAAGGCGGCGCCGACCTGATCATCATCGAGACCGCGCAGGACATCCTCGAGGTGAAGGCGGCGATCTTCGGCGCCCGCGAGGCGTTTGCCGAGGTCGGTCGCACGCTGCCGATTCAGACCAGCGTCTCGTTGCTGCCGCAGGGCGGCAAGATGCTGCTCGGCACCGACATCCAGGCGGTGCTGACGACGCTTACCGCGCTCGACGTCGACGTGATCGGGCTCAACTGCTCGACCGGGCCCGAGGACATGCGCGACGCAATCCGCTACCTGGGCGAGAACAGCCCGCTGCCCGTCCACTGCATCCCCAATGCCGGCCTGCCCCTGCAGGGACCCGACGGCGAGACGATCTTCCCCGAACAGCCCGAGCCGCTGGCGGCGACGCTGGGCGAGTTCGTCGAGCGCTACGGGGTCGGCATCGTCGGGGGCTGCTGCGGCACCACCCCCGACCACATCCGCGCGATCCGCGAGCGGGTCGGCGATCGCGCTCCCGG
>DATNGU010000045.1:0-2958 GCA_035605775.1 Solirubrobacterales bacterium
CGGTTCACTCAGCGCCGTACCAGAGAAGCCCTTCACCGACGGGTACGCCGACGCACAAGAGCACCTCACCGGCTGGGAATCGAGTGAGAGCTATCGAAGCCCGAGCCTCTGGTGGCCTGACGACCGCGCTTGGTATGTGGCCACGGACGTCGATATGCAGGAAACCTACGTTGGCGCGTCAGGCCCGTGCGTAAATCGTCTTCTCGCTGATGAACGTCTTGAGACCATGCGCGTGACCGCCGATCAAGATGTCACTTGGAAATCTGACGTAATCAACCGGCCACAGTCTCGCTAAGAGCTGCAAGAATTATCCGGGTGCAAACATCGTCTTTTATCAAGCCGCACCACTACCAGACGAATAAAGTTGCCTCGTAGCGGTGCGGCTTGTGATCGACTCGAGACGCCTTGCGTTCGTCCCCTATCTCACTCTTTATTCGTGGAGTCTATTCGACGAGATCGTTCCTCCGTCATTACTAGTCTACGGACAACTGATCAAGCTCGTCGGACTGGACCCTTCGAACGATGCTGACGTGTGGCCGGGCGCCGAAAAAGTGCCGTAGGCACTGCCCCACCAGTACGCACCTACACAACCGTTATAACGGATGTTTTGATTCCCCGACCAGCCGCCAGCTAGCACTGGGCCTGTGACGATCGGATAACCCTGATCATAGAGCGCGTGGCCTCCGATCAGTGTGACATATCCGTCGCAACTCCAAGTCCAGTGCCAGCTCGTGTCGTTGCCAACAACCGAGTAGTGCACATATTGACCGAGATTGACGCTGCACGTGATCACCGGCCCTCCCGCCGGGCTTGTGGCTCCACCGGGAGAGGATGGACTCAGCGGGGAGAGGACCACCCGTAGAGGCCCGGAAACAACGGGGAAGACGGGTGATGACGACGTCGGCCAACCGAACGTCGTTGCGCCTTGGCCAGTGGGTGGAGGCGCCGGGGGCGACGCCGAAGCCAAGGCAGACGACGCAATGAACACTGCCGGCGCGAGCGCGACGGCGAGAGTGACGAAAGCAAGACGCTTCCTCATGGGAATCCCCTTCCAATCGATGGGAGCCGCAGAAGATGCGCCGCAGGAGGTTGATCCAGCCTCCTCTCTGTCGATTGACAAAGCCTTCGTCTAGCAACCACCACTACGCCCTCCTGGTGAAGGCCGCGGATGCCGCTCTCGGGTGTGCCAGCCCTGGCGCCGCGGAACGCGGTAGGAGTCAGACATTTCGTTCATCACCAAGTTCATGACCGGTTCGCGCGATTTCTTTCACGCGACAGCGAAGCAGGACAGGAGGACCCGGTAACTGGATCGGTTCCGTGTCGCCGAGTCGTTGGCCCCGGACGAGACCAACCACCTCGCCGGGGCCAACCTGGATCACGCGGCATCGAGCGGGACTTTCAGCCGCTGAGCGCGTGACGCAACGCATCCGGAGTCGTGCCCGAATCGGATGCCCCCGACGATGTTTGTCCGCAGGCGACGAGCAGTTCCTCAGCGCGGGATCGGGACAAGGATGACCTGTCTTTGTTTCTCGTCGAAGGCGAGGCTTGCGCATGGTCTGGTATGGGTGAAGCGTCCGGAGGTAGCCACGCGCCAGTCTCGAAGGCTGAGGCGTGTCAGTTCTTCTTGGATGATCCGGCGGGCTGTGGGCTCGGTGAGGCATCGGTCGAGGAATCTGTCGACCAGGGTGTCCTGCAACTCCACCGAGGATGACGGGGGCTCACTGTCCGCAGGGACGGGCGTGAGACTCAAACGCTCGCAGCTGTTCCCCTCAGGGCTAGGGAAGACGCCGACGGCTCCCGATGGCAGGACGCAGGCTTCGAGCGGCGGCGGTGGCTTCCCGAAGGCGCCGGTGAGCCAGAACTTCTTGCAGGTCTCGATCGGCGGCTCCTCGGTCGCGGGCACGACGGCGGCTCTGCCTTGCAGGTTGATCGTTGCGTAACAGCCGATGTCGAGGTGCTGTGTGGGGCCTCGGGTCAAGGCCCACGCCAGCGCGGCAGCGGCGAGCGCTGCTGCGGCGACGATGGGAATGAGGTAGACCCGCCCACGGCGCGTGCGCAAGAGCGATCTGGTTCGCCCGAAGCGCCTCGCGGCAGGCGGAGCGATGTCGCCGCGCATGATCCGTTCCATGACGTCGAGCGCCTCTTGTGAGCGTCCCGGGTCCGGGAGCGTGCTCGAATCGACGGGGTTGATCCGCCGCAGTGTCTCGAAAGGATCGCTTCCGTCTTTCATCGAATTCCCTCGTCGTGGCCGCAGTGGTCGGAGCTGCCTTCCGCCTCTTTATGGCGCGTTCTGGTGTTCTTCTTTCGACAAACCTCCGTGAGACGGTTTCGGGCGCGGTGGAGCCGGATCGCTGCTGCGTTATCGGAGCAGCCAAGCGCGGCGGCGATCTCCCGGTGCGACAGGCCCTCCCACGCGGCGAGGAGCAGCACCTCTCGATCGCCGGCGCTCAGCTGCTGAAGCGCGTCGATGACAGTTCTGACCTCGAGACGATCGAACGCGACCGACTCCGTTTCGGGATGTTCGGGCATAAGGGTTTGCAGGCGGGAGGACAGTCGCTCGCGCCGCGCCGCTCGTCGACGGTGGTTCGCGAGAACTCTCGCGACAACGCCGTAGAGCCACGGCAAGAGCGCGTCCGGGTCGGGCGCGTCGTCGCGGCGGCGCCAGAGGACGGCAAACGTCTCTGCAACGATCTCCTCCGCGGAGGCATGGTCGACGCCGCGCCGAAGCGCGTAGGCGAGGATTGCCCGATAGTGCTCGAGGTACGCGCGGCGGAAGCGCGCCTCAGCGTCTGATCGATCCTCGGACACTCTTGCCGCCGAAGCTGCGGTCTCGGACTCCGCCGCAGTCGGAGTGGTCATCTGCACCGCAGGCGCGAGCGGCCCCTGATCGGAAACTCCGGGCCGCTCGGCTCGACCGGTCACGGCGATACGCGACGCTCGCCGCCTATTGCAGGTAGA
>DATNGU010000046.1:0-2555 GCA_035605775.1 Solirubrobacterales bacterium
GGCCCCAGCGGGCGATCGGCGGCACCCGTGCCGTGCTCGCCTTCCTCGCCTCCGAGCCCGACCTCGCCCGCCTCTGCCTGGTCGAGTCGCGCGGCGCCGGCCCGGCGGTGACCGCGCGCTTCGCCGCGGCGGTGGGGGGGATGGCGCCGTTGCTCGAACAGGGCAGGGGAGAGCGCGCCGAAGGGGACCGCCCCCTCCCCGACTCGACCGAGGACTCGACGATCGGCTCGCTGGTCTCCCTCACTTACCGCAAGGTCGCAGCCGGAGAGGCCGAGCAGCTGGAGAGCCTCCTCCCCGACTGCACCGAGTTCGTCCTCTCGCCTTACCTCGGCCCCGACGAGGCCGCCCGCCTCGCCCGCGAAGCCGCCTAGATCCCTCTCAGGCCTTACAATCATGCCCTTCAAAGCCTTGCAATTGTACCTCTCAGATCCTTACAATCGTGCCTATGGCAAACTGGTCCTATCGAGCGCGGGTAGTTGACGAGGAGCTGGGCCAAAGGCTGAAGACCAGTGGGGCTGTCTTGATCGAGGGTCCGAAGGCCTGCGGCAAGACCGAGACCGCCCGGCAGATGGCCGCGAGCGAGGCCCTTCTGGATGTGGACGAGGGGGCTCGCGCGGCGGCCACGGTCGATCCGAACCTGATCCTCGCCGGCGACACCCCGCGTCTGATCGACGAGTGGCAGGTGGAACCGAGAATCTGGAACCACGTGCGCCGGGCGGTCGACGAGCGCAGGCAGCCCGGGCAGTTCATTCTCGCCGGCTCCGCGGTTCCCGCCGACGACGCGACCCGGCATTCCGGCGCCGGCCGCATCGGTCGCTTGCGCATGCGACCGATGTCGCTGTTCGAGTCGGGATTGAGCGACGGCTCGATCTCTCTCCGCGCCTTGCTCGAGGGCGGCAGGGCGGAGTCAGGCGACAAGGGTGTCGCGCTGGTGGACCTCACCGAGGCGATCGCTCGCGGCGGCTGGCCGGCGCTGCAGGGGCTGCCGGCCGAGGCTGCGAGGGAGAGCGTCGCCGACTACCTCGAAGAGATCTGCCGCACCGACATCAACCAAGTGGACGGCGTGCGTCGAGACCCGATCCGCGTGCGGCGCCTCCTGCGCAGCCTCGCCCGTAACGTCGCGACCCACGTGGCGATGACGACTCTCGCGACCGACTCAGCCGACAGTGGCGACAACCCGCTGAAGAAACACACCGTCGGCGAGTATCTCTCGGCGCTTCAGCGGCTCTTCGTCGTCGAGGACCAGCCTCCCTGGGAGCCGCACCTGCGCTCGCGCTCGGTCCTCCGTAAGTCGCCCAAGCGTCACTTCGCCGACCCCTCACTTGCCGTTGCGGCCCTGGGGGCGGACCCGCCGGCGCTTTTGCGCGACCTGAACCTGCTCGGCTTCCTCTTCGAGTCTCTGGTCGTGCGCGACCTGCGCATCTACTCGCAGACCGGAAGAGGCGAGGTCAGGCAGTTCTTGGACAACAAAGGCTTGGAGATCGATGCGATCGTCGAATCCGAGGGAAGGTGGGGGGCCTTCGAGATAAAGCTCGGCGGGGGGGACCCGATCGAGGAGGCGGCGTCCAACCTGCTCAAGTTCGCCGGCGAAGTCGACACCAGGCGCAGCGGGAAGCCCGCGGCGCTCGGCGTGATCGTTGCCGGCGGATATGGCTACGTGCGAGAAGACGGCGTTCAGGTGATCCCGATCACCGCGCTTGGGCCCTGAAGGGCGTACCCGGGCCCCGACGAGGCCGCCCGCCTCGCCCGAGAGACCGGTGAGGCATCAGTTCTCGGGCAGGTTCTCCAGGTCGGCTTTGTCTAGGGCTCTCCCCTGGGCCTGCTTCATCTCTCGCAGTCGCGACAGCGAGCAAATTCGGACCGGAATCCCGAGCAGCTCGGTCTCGACGGCATCGGCATCGAGCTGCGAGTAGCTCGGTACTCCTCGTGCTCGCTGGACCACGTCCAGCCCACCGAAGTTCGTATCGGCGGTGACATTACCGCCGCGCCTAATCACGCCCGCGTCGCGCTCTGGTTCGAACGGCCTCCCCCTTGCGGTCGGCAGGGTGGAGTCCAGCTCAGCCAGGGTCGAGCTGAGGCGTTTCAGGTTCTCGGGGTCGGGATCGGGGACCAGATCGAGGTCCTCGGTCCCCCGGACGAAACCATGAGCCGCGACGGCCACCCCTCCGATCACGATAAAGCGAACGTCTCTTTCGTGCAGTAAGTCGAGTAGAGCTCGGAGATCGAAATCGGTCAACGGGCCGCCGCGCCTTTGATGGCGCTCATCTGCTTGCAGAGCGCATGCAGCCGGGCCAGCCGTTCGCTCATCGAGTCGCTTCGAGTCGCTTCGAGTCGCGTCGTCCGGGCGCGCTCCAAGTCACCGATGTCCTCTTGTGCGGGCGTCTTCTCTGCCATGCCGAAAGTCTAGCCGCCGCCTGCACGGTGCTGTGACTCTCGGTACCTGTGCGTCCTAGTCGGGAACGCATCTAGGAACGAGCTTTTCCTTTTAGGAACTCTCTCTTGACAAGTCTTGGGGAGGGTGCTTAGCTTGCGCCAGACGGTACGGCTAACACCCT
>DATNGU010000047.1:0-4159 GCA_035605775.1 Solirubrobacterales bacterium
ATCAAGCGGCGGAAGGTCTCGTCCTCCTCGGGCCGCATGACGAAAAGGATCGTCAGCGGGATCCAGAAGCCGTGCTCCTCCATCCCCAGCAGCCAGTAGGCGGCGACGCCTGCGGCGAGGGCGGCGCCGAAGCGCACTGCATGGCGGGCGCTGGTCGAGCCTAGGGTGAGGTTGGCGGAGAGGCTGCGCACGGCGGCGTCGGTGTCCCAACCCTCGGCTCCCCCCTCCTCCGTGCGGTCTCCGGTGGCGTAGACGCAGAGGGAGAAGGCCGCTTGGAGCAGACCGCCGGCGGTCGAGAGGAGCAGCGCCGGCAGCGCGTCTGACATGTCCAGCGGCAGGCCCTGCGCGATCAGCAGCGAGAGCGCTACGGAAAGGCCGGCGATCGCGAGTCGCAGCGAAACAGAGAAGCAGTACCCCGCTGCCGCTCCGACCACCGCCATGGTCAGTACCGCGAGCACCACCGAGGAGCCGGTGAGGACGCCGAGCGCGGCGGCGAGACCGATTAGGGGGGCAGCGACCGCCTGCCAGGCGGCGCGGGTGCGGGCCGGGGCGTCGAGTCCGGGGAAGCCGGCGAGCAGGGCGCCGGTTCCGATCGCGCCCTTGGTCGCCGTGTTCATGCCCAGCTCGATCAGCAGCGCCGCGCCGACCGGGATCGCGACCAGGGCGCCACGGCGCAGCGCCGGGCCGGGCGCGCTCGTCCCGATCGCGAAGAGCGGTGAGGCGCGCAGCCGCCGGGCCGAGCCCGACGCATTGAACAATTGTCCTCGCGACCGCTTGGTCATTTGACAGGCATTTGCCACCAGCTAGATTGCACGAAATTTCTTGCTGTATTGAGTTACGGCAAACCGAACTAGGGGGCATCAACCATGATCAAGAGAAGGATCGCCTGGCCCGCCGCCAGCCTACTGGTGGCACTGATGGCAACCGCCGCTTTCGCGAGCACGTGCAGCGCGAGTCAGTGGAAATTCAACGGCACCACGCTGGTCGGCAGCGAAACGGTCGTCGCTGAAACCGCCAAAAACAGCCTCGCGCTCAAAGGCCTGACCACCAGCTGTGCGGCCACCGAGGAACTGACTATCTCGAACAGCGGTGGCCAGGGGGTGGCAACGGTGAACAGCGTGAGCCTCACCGGTTGTGGGACCGACGGTGTCTGCACTGTAGAAAAAGCCTTCGTCAAAGGCCTGCCGTGGTCCGCGACCACGTCGACGATCGGCGGTAGCTCCTACGTCGTCATCCAAGGCTTCGACGAGGAGTTCCTCTACGGCAACGAACTCTGCGCCGCGGAAGGGCTCACGTTCCCCTACAAAGGCACCGCGGGGGGCCTCTTCGACAACAGCAGCTCCAAGCTCGTCTTCGATGCTGCGAGCGAAGCAGCCACCGGCAGCAAAATCACCACCTTCGGTGGGACCGAAGCCAAATACAGCGCTGAATTCAACATCAGCGCGACCGGGGCTCAACGCCGGTCAGACGCTGACGCTCTCCTAGCTCGGCGCTCCGTGTGGAGCGGCATGCGAGCCGTCTTGACGGCCGCGATGCCGCTCCCCCCGAGTAATCTGGAAGGTCGTGATCCTCGCCGAGTTGAGCACTGACCCGACCGCCGGGGTCGGCATCTTCGCCGCGCTTGCGGCAGGCGTCGTCTCCTTCCTCTCCCCCTGCGTACTGCCGCTCGTCCCCGGCTACCTCTCCGCGGTCAGCGGCGTCTCCGCGGCGGAGCTGGACAGCGCCGGCTGGCGGCGGGTGCTGGGGCCAAGCCTGCTCTTCGTCGCCAGCTTCTCGGCGATCTTTATCCTGCTCGGCCTCACGGCCACCGGGCTCGGGTCCGCTCTGCAAGACCACAAGGAGCTGCTGACCAAGGTCTCTGCGACGCTGATCATCGCGATGGGCGTTCTCTTCGTCGCCTCGCTCTTCGTCACCAGGCTCAACCGCGAGTGGCACGTCGACGCCCTGCTCGAGCGCGCCGGCAAGGGCGGCCCGATCGTCGCCGGTGCTGCCTTCGCGATCGCCTGGACCCCCTGCATCGGCCCCACCCTCGGCGCGATCCTCTCCGCCGCCTCTCTCTCCGGCTCAGCCGCTCGCGGCGCCCTCCTGCTCGCCGTCTACTCGGCCGGCCTGGCGATCCCCTTCCTCCTCACCGCCGTCGCCTTCTCCCGCATGACCACCGCCTTCGCCGTGGTCAAGCGCCACTACCAGGCGATAGTCGCCACCGGCGGCCTGATCCTGATCGCGATGGGCGTCCTGATCTGGACCGGCCAGCTGACCCAGCTCAACATCGAGGCCCAGCGCTTTCTCAGCGAAGTAGGCCTCGACTTCTGGAATTCAGTCTGAGCCACTCCAATAACTGACGAGTTGATGACCCTATAGGCATCAAAACTCATCAGTTGTTGTCCGATCTTCAGTTGTTCGCCGGGACGACGGTTTCGAGCTCTTGGCCGATCGCCTCGGTCTCTTCGAGCCCGGCGTCGTCAAGTTCGCGCGAGCAGACGATTCGGAACCGGCCAGTGCCGATCTCCGCATCCGGCACCACGGGCAAGCCGCGAATCTGGTCCCACCCGAGCCGTTCGACCTCGAACGGGTTCATCCGCACCTCGGCCGCGGGGAACGGACAGTTCTGGTTGTGCTGGTCGATCGCCTTGGAGATCGCCTCCAGGTTTTTCGCCTCGGGGGAAGCCACGCGGCAAGTCTAAGCAGCCAATGCCCCGGGTGGGGCTTGTCGATCGAAACCCTCCCTTTGGAGTCCCATGGCCACCAAAGGGAGCACGCATGGCGGGATTCGCGTCCCGCCTGCCTCTTACCATCGGTGGGTGGCCGGTAAGCGGACGATCGCGCACCTGGATATGGACGCCTTCTATGCGTCGGTCGAGCTACGGCGGCGGCCCGAGCTGAGGGGGAAGCCGGTTGTCGTCTGCGGTTCGGGGCCGCGGGCGGTGGTGACGACCGCGAGCTACGAGGCGCGCAAGTTAGCCGGGATCCACTCGGCGATGCCGGCGGCGGTTGCCCGGCGCAGGCTGCCCAACGCCGTCTACCTGCAGCCGGACTTCACGGCCTATCGCGAGGCCTCCGGGCAGGTGATGGAGATCCTGCGGGCCAACGCCGAGACGGTGGAGGTCGTCGGCCTTGACGAGGCCTACCTCGACCTCAGCGATCTCTTCTCGCCCAAGGCGACGATGCGGCGGATCGCCACCGAGATCCGCGAGGGCACCGGCCTCACCTGTTCGGTCGGCATCTCCGAAAACCGTCTGTTGGCCAAGATCACGAGCGAGCTCGGCAAGCCGGCCGGCCTGGTCGTCCTCTCGCGGGCCGAAGCGCTGGAGCGCTTCGGCGGCGATTCCCCGGGTCTCGTTCCCGGGATCGGCCCCAAGACCGTGGTCAAGCTGGAGAGGCTGGGCATCCGTACCCTCGCCGAGCTGCGCGCCCATAACCCGGACGCACTGGAGCGGGCCTTCGGGCCCCGCAGCGGTCGCTGGCTGCATGCCCGTGCTGCCTTCGAGGACGACACCCCGATCTCGGTCGAGCGCGAGACCAAGTCGCAGTCGACCGAGATCACTTTCGACGTCGACGTCGCAGACCAGGGTGAGATGGCCGGCCACGTTGCCGCGCTCTCCAAGGAGCTTTGCCGGCGGCTGCGCTCGCGCGACCTCGAGGGACGGACGATCGGGATCAAGGTTCGCCTCGACGACTGGACCAACGTCAGCCGCTCCCACACTGTCGAGGAGCCGACCAACGATCCCGAAATCGTCACCCCGGTCGCGCTGGAGCTGCTGCGCGCCTACGCCCCTCCCCGCCCCGTGCGGCTGCTCGGGGTCCGTGTCGCTGGGTTCGGTCGCGACGAAAGCCCCGAGCCAGCTGCCGAAGAGGGGCAACTGCAGCTCGGTCTTGTGAGCTGATCAGCGGCTGGAGAGCAGTACCCCCGTGCTCGGGAAGCGCAGCCGCGCCCTCGTCGCCGCGGTCAGATCGAAGTCGCGGCCGGCGACGTAGGGCCCGCGATCGACCACCGGCACGGTGACGGTGCGGCCCCGGTAACGCAGCCTCACCTTCGAGCCGCAAGGCAGCGTCTTGTGGGCGACACCCAGCGTGCCCGGCTGCAGAGTGCCGCCGCAGGCTAGGGCACCGCCGTAAAGGCCGGGTCCATAGTAGGAAGCGGCGGCAGTCCGGTACGCCG
>DATNGU010000048.1:0-2381 GCA_035605775.1 Solirubrobacterales bacterium
GAACTCCGCTGACGGCCGACGACAGCGACGGAACCCACCGCGACATCTTCCGCTACGACGCCGCAGCCGAACAGCTGACGCGCATCTCTACGGCGGCGCCCCCGGACGAAGGCCCCTTCGACACTTCTATCGCCGGGAGCGCCACCGTTCCAGGCACCGACTTCGCCGAGCAGGCGCGCTGGACGAGCGAGGACGGCGAGACGATCGCCTTCACCACCACCGATGGGCTCCTCGCCGACGACCTCAACGGCGTCACCGACTCCTACCTGTGGCACGGCGGTCAGCTGACCCGCTTACCAGGAACGGCCGATGGGACGGGCAAATTGGCGGATTTGCCCGTCCTCTCCCACGACGGCTCCGAGGTCGCCTTCCAGACCTTCGCCCCGCTCCTGCCGCAGGACGGCGACACCGCCATCGACGTCTACGTCGCTCGCGCCGGGGGGGGCTTTGCGAATCAGCTCGTACCTTTGCCGTGCAATCCGCTCAAAGAAGGCTCGTGCCGCAGGTTGGAGCCCGACCCCCCCGCGCCGGTCCTTCCCAATCCCGTCGAAACGGGCAACCCCAAGAAGCCGAAACCGTGTCGCAAAGGCAAGGTTCGCCGCCACGGTCGCTGCGTTGCCAGGCACCAGCAGAAAAAGCGCCATCGCAAGCACGGAAAGGCGCACCGCGCACCACATGCCAACAGCAATCGGAGGGCCGGATAGTGACTCGCCAGACCGGCAATGCTCGCCCTGTTCTCCGCGCGCTAGGCCTTGCCGCGATCCTCCTTGGCCTCCTCGCCCCCTCCGCCGTGGCCGTGCCGACCTTGGGAGTGGACCTCGAACGCGATGCGGCCGAGTTTCCCACGGTGAGCCGCAGCGACGAACGGGTCGACTACACCGTCAATGTCGAGAACAACGCCAGCGCGGAAATCGGCGTCGGCACCACCGTCGCCTGCCTCGGCACGCCTGCGGACGGCGTCGACTGGTTTGGGCATGACCCTGCTCCTACCTTCACCTACCATTGGGTGCGCAACGGCCAGCCGATCGCGGGGGCGACCGAAAAGACTTACACCGTCGATGCGGCCGACGAAGGCAAGTCGCTGCAGTGCGTGGTCACCGGCACCAACCAGGCGCCGACGTTTGCGCCGATCAGCTCCTCGGCGGCCTCGTTGCCCCCGACCGTCATCCCGCCCACGCCGACCCCGGCGCCTCCGAGCGGTGACGGAAGGCCAACGAGCGTAAGTCTGTCAGGTAAAGAAGGAGCAGTCGGCAACGAACAACTCTGCGAAGCGCCGGATAGCTGGAGCGGGGACGAAATCAGCTGGAGCTTCCAGTGGCTGCGCAACGGCCAGCCGATCCCGGGTGCGACCAGCAGCACTTACACGATCCAGACCGCCGATGTCGAACCTCCTTCGCTTGTGAGCTGCGAAGCGATTGCCAAAGATGCCGCGGGCAATGAAGCAATTTCGATTCGTTCTTCCGCGAGGACCAAGCCTGAACCAACCCCCCCATACGAATCACCAGCGATTAGCAGCGCCAACCCCTTTGTAGCAGTCGCAAACGCCACGTCTGGCACCGTCACCGTCGAGCTCGAATTGCCCGGCGGGCAGGAAACCTACGCTTTCAAAATCAAAACCAAAGGCACGGGCTGGACCTGCGAAAAGGAACCCGCATCTGGTGCGCAGCACGCCAAAGTGCTCTGCAGCCGCTCCGATGCCCTTTCACCCGGGGGGAGCTACCCCGCGTTCAAGGTGTTGACCGCGCTTGGCGCCGATGCGCCCGACACCGCGGTTGCCAAAGCGACGGTATCCGGCGGTGGCGCCGTGGCGCCCGCGAGCGACGAAGAGGTTTTCGTCTTTGGGCCGCCGACCCCGTTCGGGCTCAGCACCTTCAAAGCGCAGGTTCTCGACGCCGAAGGGCACGACTACACCCAGGCCGGCGGGCACCCGTTCTCGGCTGTAGGCACCCTCGTGTTCAACCAAAAGAGGCAGCTCAACGGCGAAGAGAACAAGGAAATACTGCTGGAAGAAGGGAAACTGAACTACAAAAACATGAGATACGCCCCGATTGAGCACGTTAAGCAGATCATCACCGACCTTCCCCGCGGCTTCAGCGGCAACCCGCTGGCCGTGCAGCCGTGCCCCTCGGTGCTCGACGTTGCCGAAAAGAATTGTCCGCTCGCGAGCCAGGTGGGCGGGGTGGAACTCGACTTCAGCGGTACGCCGCCGGGCGGAATGATATCTCCGATCTCTTTGATCAAGCCCGAATTCGGCACCCCTGCCCAGTTCGGCTTCATCGATCCGTTTGGAAACATCTACACCCTCTCGGTGCGGCTTCGCCCAGAGGATGGCTACGCGGCCAGCCTCGTTTTGGAGAGCAGCCCCGTGCTCGACCTATTGG
>DATNGU010000049.1:0-3397 GCA_035605775.1 Solirubrobacterales bacterium
TCCTCGATCAGGATCAGATCGCGTTCGCGGGCGAGCTTGGCAATCTCAGGCGTCTCGCCAAGATGCCCGCCGTAGGCCATGGTGATGATCGCCCTCGTCCGCTCGCCGATCTGCTCCTTCACGGCAGCGGTGGACAGCCAGGGCTCGGTGGCGCCGGCGATGTCGGCGAAGCGGGGGGTCGCGCCGACGTGGGTCACCGCGCTGACGGTCGAGGTGAAGGTCAGGGCGGGAACGATCACCTCATCACCCGGGCCGAGGCCGGCGCCGAGGCAGGCGAGGTGTAGGGCGGCGCTACAGCTGCTGGTCGGGATCGCGTGCCGGGCGCCGACGTATCGGCAGAAAGCCTCTTCGAGTTCGGTGGTACGCGGTCCGACGGTCAACCAGCCCGACCGGTAGGAGTCGACGAGCGCTTCGAGCTCGTCCTGCCGGAATTCGGGCCGACAAAGCGGTACCTGCCATTTCAACTTCGCCCCCCGCCACTAGCTTGGCATGTTCCAAGAAAGACATTCTCTATGCTAGCGCGACTCATGGCAGATAAGCCGATCGCGACCGGCAAGCGCGCCCTCGACCTCATCGCCCTACTGCTGCTGGCCCCCCTCGTGGTTCCGCTCGGCCTGCTAATCGCCCTCCTCGTGATCCTCGATTCCCCCGGCTCGGCGATTTATCGCGCCGCCAGGGTCGGGATTGGGGGCACGCCCTTCGCGATGTTCAAGTTCCGCACCATGAAATGCGAAGCCGCGGGCAACTCCCTCGCCAGCGCCAGCGATCAGCGGATCACGCCCGCTGGCCGGCTCCTGAGGAAAACCCGGCTCGACGAGCTTCCGCAGCTCTGGAACGTACTGCGCGGTGAGATGAGCTTCGTCGGTCCCCGGCCGGAGCTGGAGGAGTTCGTTGCCTTCCATGCCGAGGAGTACCGGCAGATCCTCTCAGTCCTCCCGGGGATAACCGGACCCACTCAGCTTCGTTTCGCGGGGGTCGAGGCCAAGCTCCTCGATCTGCACGAGGACCCTGACGGTTACTACCGCGAGCACCTACTGCCGGACAAGGTGGCGATGGACCTCGAGTACGCACAATCCCGCTCCCTCTTCCGAGACTTCGTTCTCATCTGTGAGACTCTCGCCCTGCCGATCATCCTCGCCCTTCAGCACCGGCGGACGGAAGACGCCGCGGCGAGCGGCGCGCCGCTCGTCTATGCCGGGGCGGTGACTTTGGTCCTATTCTTACCACTGCTCTTCGCGATAGGCCTGGGATCACCGCGGTAGGGGCAGGGGAGGGACCTGCGCTGTGAGCGTTCATGGGCGGGTCGAGGTGGGAGTGGTGGGTCTCGGCTACTGGGGCTCCAACGTCGCCCGCGTCTTGGACGCCCTTCCCGACTGCGACTTGAAGTGGTGTTGCGACGTCGACCTCTCCCGGGCGCACGGTATCGCGGCCTTTCCGGCGGCGCGGTTCACGGTGGGCCTCGACGACCTCCTAGCCGATCCCGCTCTCGACGCGATTGCCGTCGCCACCCCGGTGGCTACCCATGCGACGGTTGCGCAGCGGGTGCTCGAAGCCGGCAAGCACTGCTTCGTCGAGAAGCCGCTGGCGCATAGCGCTGCCGATGCGGATCGTCTCCTCGCCCTCGCTGAGGCGAGCGAGCGAACGCTGATGGCGGGTCACCTGCTCGAGTATCACCCGGGGGTTGAGGCCCTGGCGGAGTTGATCGACGGCGGGGAGCTGGGTCAGATTCACTACATCTACTCCCAGCGACTGAATCTGGGCAAGCTGCGCGCCGACGAGAACGCACTCTGGAGCCTTGGCGCTCATGACGTCTCGATGGTGCTGGCGCTGGTCGGTGAGCTTCCGGTCGAGGTCAGCGCACGCGGCGAGAGCTACGTCCGCAACGGGGTCGAGGACGTCGTCTTCGCTCACCTCCGGTTCCGAACTGGGGTGACCGCTCGCATGCATCTCTCCTGGCTGGACCCCCACAAGGAGCGCCGCCTCACCGTGGTCGGCTCGAAGCGGATGGCGACGTTCGACGACATGGCCGTGCACAAGCTGACGGTCTACGACAAGGGCTTCGACCCCGACGGCGATTCCACCGACGAGTACGTGACGCGCTCCGGTTCGGCTCGAACCCCGTCGATCAGCGGGGAAGAGCCGCTGCGGATCGAGCTCGGGCACTTCGTCGGCTGCGTCCGCGATGACCACCGGCCTCGCTCCGACGGAGCCAGCGGAGGCCGCGTCGTGCGGGTCCTAGAGTCCCTGCAGGCCTCGCTCGGTGCCGATGGCGCTACGGTCGAGATGGTGGGGGACGCAGTCCGTTGAGTGGCGCTGCCCTCGAGCCGTCCGACTTTGCGCCGGGACTGCTGCTCGGTGAGGGGGTGGAGCTCGGCGCCGGGGTTGTGATCGGCGGCCACGTGGTGATTCATGCGGGCGTCGCGATCGAGGCCGGGGCGCGGATCGGCGACCAGGCCCAGGTCCGCGAAGGCGCCCGGATCGGAGCCGGCTCGACGATCGGCAGCTTTGCCTCGGTCGACCCCGGGGTCGCGGTGGGTGCCCGGGTCAGCGTTCAAACTCGCTGTTATCTGGCCGCCGGCACGATCGTCGAGGACGACGCCTTCATCGGTCCCGGCGTGACCCTCACCAACGACAACACGATGGGGCGGCACCCGGTCAGCGCTTCGCTCCGCGGCGCCCTGCTGCGACGAGCGTGCAGAGTCGGCGCTGGCGCGGTGATCTGCCCCGGGATCGAGATCGGCGAGGAGGCCTTTGTCGCGGCCGGCGCCGTGGTCGCGGAGGATGTCGCTCCGCGCAGCGTCGTCGTTGGCGTCCCTGCGCGGGCTATCCGCGAGGTCCCGGCCGGGGACCTGCTGGAGAACTGGCGATGATCCGCCGGCGCTCGTGAGCATTCCGCTGTTCGCGACGCAAGAGGCTTTGAAGCCCTTGCTGGAGGAGGTGGGAGAGCGCCAACGTGCGGTGCTCGAGTCGGGGCGCTACGTGCTCGGGCCCGAGGTGGAGGCGTTTGAGGCCGAGTTCGCGGCTTATCTCGGCGCTCGCCACTGCATCGGCGTCGCCAACGGCACTGATGCGCTTACGATCGCCCTGCGAGCTCTCGGAGTTAGAGCCGGCGACGAGGTCGTGGTCCCCGCCCTGACCTTCTACGCGACCGCGGAGGGCGTCGTGAACGCCGGCGCGGTCCCCGTGTTCTGCGACGTCGACCCGGGCACGATGGCAATGAGCGCGGCGACCGCCGAAGCGGCGATCGGGGAGCGCACGGCGGCGCTGCTCCCCGTCCACCTGTTCGGCAACCCGGCGCCGATGGCGGAGCTGCTGGAGCTGGCTGAGGACCGGGGACTGCGCGTGCTCGAGGACGCCGCCCAGGCGGCGGGGGCGAGCCTCGGCGGTTGCAAAGTTG
>DATNGU010000050.1:0-17035 GCA_035605775.1 Solirubrobacterales bacterium
TGGCCGCTGCCCAAGTACGAGGAGATGCTGTTCATCAAGTAGGCCCTCGTTCCGGCGTGGCTGCAGGTCTCCTTGCCGCTCGCGACGTCGCGGGGACACCTGACCTCGACCGCCGCCGACTTCGCCGCGCCAACGCCCCCGGCCGCCAGGGAGACGGCGCCGATGCCGGCTGCCCACATCGCGGCGGCGACAACGGCCACGGGCAGAAAGCGGGTCAGGCTGGACGACGTGTGCATCCCTTCTCCTCTCGATCGGATTTCGACTCCCGGCGCGGTTACCCTTTTGGCAGCTTGATCTCGCCTCGCATCGGATTCAGGTCGGTTAGAAGCTCGAGCAAGCGGGGGGCGGGCTCCTCGTCGTCGATGACGACGGCCGTGCCTGGCCAGGCGTAGCGCAGGTAACGAGCGTAGGCCTGGCGCGAGCCGAGGTCGGGCTCATAGATCCAGGAGCCGGTGTTCCAGTAGCGGGTGCGCGGGTCGCGACTGGAGCGGACGTCGGCCAGCGGCTGGTGGGTGTGGGCGAAGACGATCTTGTCGGCTTCGCCGTTCCAGCCGAGGTTGTCGACCACCTGGGCGAAGGCCTCGAGCGCATGCTCAGAGGGGTCACTCGGTGAGACGACGCTGGCCGCCGGATAGGCAGGCCGGGGCCAGGCGGCCGCCGGTGCTGGCTGTTCCTGGCGCTGGCGCTCGGTCTCGGCGCGGACCACCATGTCGAAGTGCTCCTCGCTGGGCAAAATCTCATCCGCTTCGCCGTCGCCGACGCTCCGGTCACGCAGCTCAGCGGCCAAGCGCTTCGCCCCTCGCACCGGCAAGCCGAGGACCGAGCCAAGTCGCCCCACCCGCTGCACGGCGCGGAAGACGTTCTGCTGAGCATGGGTGCCGTGGGGCATCTGGGCGGCGATGTAGAGCCACTCGGTGAGCAGGGTGGTCACCGACTCGTAGTCCTCGATCGTCCTCGGCTGCTCCGGGCCGCCGGTGGCGATCGCCCACAGCATCCTGGTCAGCAACCGGTCGCCGCGCGAGCCGCTCAGCCGGGCGTGAGGGTCGAGGTAGTGACCGTGCGTGCAGAGGACCCCGGCGAAGCTGTAGGTGGGGTAGGCGATCTCGATCTCGACGCCGGACAGGCGGCGCGCGAGGAAGGAGCGGAAGAAGCCGGGGCCCGGCCGGTCGGGATCGTCGCCGGCGGCCCTGCTGCCCTCCTCGGTGGGCGAGAGGCCGGCGGCCAGCTGCGCCTCCAGCCGGTTCTCGGCGTCGCGGTGGACGAGGTGATGGTCGTGATTGCCGGCAAGGAAGACCAGGCGCTTCCCCGGCAGCTTCTCGGCGATCAAGCGCAGCAGGCCATCCGAGGCATCGACCGCATCCCCCACGGAGCCGAAGAGGAAGTCGAAGAGGTCGCCGAGGAAGATCAGCTCGTCGATCCCCTCCAGCTGCGGCGCCAACCGTTCGAGGTAGCGATCCTCGCGCAGCAGGTCGCGGCCCGTCCAGGCGCCGAAATGGGTGTCGGAGACGACCAGGGCGCGCACCTCTAGGTCGTGCTCCTAGCGTCCGGCGGCTGAGTCCCTGCCCCAGGGGGTCCCGTCACCCGCTGGACAGTACCCGCATCTCCAGACCCCCTTTTGGCGAAAGGGTAGGCATCTGGCGCACGGTCATCGTGCGGCCCGGCAACGCGTCCAGGCGCAGCCGCTGCAGCAGCATCGTCGCAACCAACTTCACCTCGGTCTGACCGAAGCGCTTGCCAATGCAGATTCGTTGGCCGCCGCCAAACGGGACGTAAGCACCGCGCGGCAACGCTGCCTTGCGCTCGCGAGCGAAGCGCTCCGGGATGAAGGCCTCCGGCTCCGGGAACACCTCCGGGATGCGGTGGCTCGCCCAGGAACAGTAGTTGACGTAGGCACCGCGGGGAACCGTGTAGCCGCCGAACTCGAAGTCGCGGACGGCGCGGCGGGGGCCGATCCAGGCCGGCGGGTAGAGGCGCAGCACCTCGTCGAGGACCATGTCGAGGTAGGGCATCTCCCCCTCGAGCTGGTCGATCGTCGGCACCGAGCCACCGCACACCCGGTCCTGCTCCTCGCTGAGCCGCTCCGTCACGTCTGGATGGCGGGCCAGCTCGTGCATCATGAAGGTCAGGGTCGAGGTCGAGGTGTCGTGACCGGCGAACATCAGGGTCATCACCTGGTCGCGCACCTCGCGGTCGGTGAACGCCTCGCCCGCCTCGCCGCGAGCGCCGAGCAGGAGGCTGAGGATGTCCTGGCGAGCGTCGTCGGGAGCCGCCCTGCGGCGCTCGATCTCGTCGAAGACGATCTCGTCGAGCACCTGCCGCGAGGCGGCCAGCTTGCGCCAAGGCGAGCCCGGCCCGCGCAGCAACCGCAGCGGGTAGTCGATCCCGTAGAAGCCGAGCGCCCGCTCGAAGTGCTCGGCGGCGGCGGCGCCCTTGCCCGACTGGTCGGGATCGAGGCCGAGCAGGGCACGCATCGCGATCCGCATCGCCAGGTTGCGCATCCAGTCGTAGACGTCGGCGACCGTGCCCGGGAGCAGATCGCCGATCGCCGCCTCAGCCTCGGTCGCCATCGCCTCGACCGAGGCGGTCAGCTGGCGCCGATGGAAGGCCGGCATCATGATCGCCCGCGCCCGATCGTGATAGTCGTCGTCGATCGTCAGCAGGCCGTCGCCGAGCAGCGGAATCAGGTCGCCGAAGCTCGACTCGCGCCAGTGGAAGTTCTCCGGATGGGCGACCGTGACGAAGTTATTGGCCTCCGGCCCCAGCATGAAGACGACTCGGGTGTGGAGCAGGCGCAGGCTGAAGATCGGGCCGTGCTCTTCGTAGTTGGAGAGCAGGAGCGGCAGTGGGTCGTGGGCGATCTGGTGGGTGCGCGCCAGGCTAAAGTCGCTCGGGCCGGGCGGGTACCTGCCCCTCCCCCGCCACTCGGCGCGAAGGTCTTCAGCCACCCGGCGTACCGGGTTGTCCGACATCTGGGGCGGTTTGGCGACAGGAACGGCAGTCTCGGCCGGCATCGCCCCGAATAGTAGTTGGCTGGCTGGCCAAACCACAGAGCAGTGCCGCGCCTCAGACGGAGTTCGAGGCGGCGAGCTGGCCGCAGGCGGCGTCGATGTCACGGCCGCGGGTGAGGCGAACGGTGGCCCCGAGCCGGTGCTCGGCGAGGATCGCCCGGAAGCGCTCGATCCGCTCTGGCGAAGAGCCGTCGTAGGCGCCCGTCGGGTTGTAGGGGATCAGGTTGACTTTGTAGACGCGGCGGTCGAGCAGCGCAGCGAGCTCACGCGCGTGCTCGGGCAAGTCGTTGACCCCATCGAGCATCACGTACTCGACGAAGACCTTGCGGCGGCGACGGGAGCGGTAACGCTCGCAAGCGGCCAGCACCTCTGACAGCGGATAGCGATCGTTGACCGGCATCAGCTGCGAGCGCAGGGCGTCATTGGGAGCGTGCAGGGAGAGGGCGAGGCTGAGCGGCATCTCGCACTCCGCGATGCCGTCGATCCCGGGCACCCAGCCAACCGTGGAGATGGCGGTGCGCCGGTGAGTGACACCCAGCACGGGCAGCTGCTCGCAGGCAGCAAGCACCGCATCGAGGTTCATCGTCGGCTCCCCCATCCCCATGAAGACGACGTGGTCGATCGCTTCGGCGCGACGGAAGTGCAGAGCCTGGTCGAGGATCTCGTCGGCGCTGAGGTTGCGGCCGAACTTCATCTGGCCGGTGGCGCAGAAGCTGCAGGTCAATGGGCAGCCCGACTGCGAGGAGAGGCAGACCGAGCGCCGCCCGTCGCGGTAGCGCATCAGCACCGCCTCGATCGGCCGTCCGTCTCCAGTGTGGAAAAGAGCCTTGACGGTGCCGTCGTCGGACTTCGCCTCGGCCCGAAGGCTGAGCGTCGAAAGGGGCACCTGCCGCTCGAGCCGCTCGCGCAGCGGCGCCGGCAGGTTGGTCATCTCCGCGTAGGAGCGTGCCCCGCGCGCCACCCACTCCCAAACCTGGGCGGCGCGGTAGGCCGGCTCGCCGGCGTCGGCGAGGCTCTGCTGAAGAAGCGCGCGATCCACGCGCCCGAGTCTAGGGCGAGGGCGGCGGCGGCTCCGCTGGCGGCGGCGACTGCGGGGTCTGCTGCGGCTCGGGAGGCAGCGGCTGGGGATTCAGATCAGAGGCCGGCGGCAGTTCCTGGCCCGGCAGCGCCTCCGCCTCCTGGCGCCAGAGATCGTTGAGCGAGACCTGGATGTAGGCCCAGAGACCGGGTGAGAGCAGCAGATAGAGGATGATCGCGATCCAGCCGTTGAGCGGCTCTTTGCCGCCCAGCTGCGATGCGCCCATGACGCGCTTGGTCCCGCGCCAGTAGGTGATCAGGGCGGGGACGATGATGATGCCGCCGGGGAACAGCGCCAGCACCGAGTTGGTCGGGTTCTGGCCGAGGTCGTAGCCTTTGGCTTTGCCGTAGTCACGCAGCTCGCGGTTGATCCGGTACCACCAAACCAGGTGGTAGATGCCGAGGGTGACGAAGGGCAGCAGGGCGGCGGCCCACGGACTGCGAATCTTCACCTCGTCCTGCGTGCCGCGGATCTTCATCTCGTAGGCCATACGGGGCTCCGTTCGGTGGAAGGGGTAAGACGACCCTAACCGACCTCAACCTGTCTGACCAGTCGACCCACCTTGCTTATGCGGCGAGAACTTCCTTCGCGGCTCGCTCGCCCGCCTGCAGGGCCCCCTCCATGTAACCGCTCCACACCGTGGCCGTCTCGGTGCCCGCCCAGTGGACGCGATCGACGGGCTCGCGCAGTGCCGGGCCACACTCGGTCCAGCCACCAGGGCTGAAGTTCGAGGTCGGGCCGCCACCGGACCACTCCTCTTCGGCCCAGGTCTGTTCGTCGTAGTCGAGCGGCTCCGCGGCGCGCGAGCCGAAGAGCCGCACGAAGCATTCGAGCACTGCGGCGCGTCGCTCGTCCGGCCGCATCGCCGCCAACTGACACGCCTCAGGCCCGCCGACAAAGCCGAGCAGAACCCCCGCCGAGCCGTCGCGGGGCGAGCTGTCGAAGGTGAGGGTGACCGGCCCGGCATCGGTGACCGACTCGCCGCTCAGCCCGTCGGCGCGCCAGAACGGCTCCCGGTAAAGCGCCATGCACTTGGTCAGCGCGCCGGGGAGCAAGCGCTCGCCCAGCAGCCGCCGCCCCTCGGGCAGCGGCGGGTCGAACTCGATCCGCCTCGCGATCGCCGCGGGCAAGGCAACGATCGTCCGCTCGGCCTCGACTTCGAACCCATCGGCCGCGATGCGAACCCCGGCATCACTCTGGGCAATGTGGCGAACCGGTGCGCCAAGCCGGACACGGTCGCCGAGCGAGCTGGCGAGACCGAGCGGCAGCAGTTGGGCGCCGCCATCGAGGCGGTCCTGCTGGGCACCGCCCTCGGTATCGATCAGCTTGTCGAAGCTGCCAGCGGAGGCGACGTAGAAGAGGACGTGGAGCATCGACAGCTCCTCGGGGCCCGTACCCCACACGGTCCGTCCGGCGAGGCCGATCAGCTCGCGCGCGACCTCACTGCTTACGTTCCGCTCGCACCATGCGGCAAGGGTCTCCCCGTCGAGCTCGGCGGCCCGCTCGGCCAACCAGGGCCGCTCGGAGCCGACCGCCTCTGCCATCCGGTCGATCCGGCGGCGGGCGATGAAGACGTCCCAGAGAACACGCGGCCCGAGGCGCGGAATCGTGCCGCGGTAGCGACGCCGCTTGCCGCCGACGTCGAGCAGGTTCCGCCCGGCGCCGTGCTGCGGAAAGATCTCGACCCCCAGCTCGCCGGCAAGCCTCTGCACCCGGGCATGGTCCGAGCCAACCCACTGGCCGCCGACGTCGACGGTCACCCCATCGCCCAGCGTCGCGTTGAGCAACCGCCCCCCGACACGGTCGCGAGCCTCCAGCACGACCACCTCGCGGCCGGCGTCGGCAATCGCACGGGCGGCCCGCAGCCCCGAGAGGCCCGCGCCGACGACGGCGACATCGGCGCTTACGACGGCTCCGTCCGCTCCCTCCACCTGGTCAGCTTCTCACGCCCTTGCTCTCCAGCGCGGGCGAAACTAGAGTGACCGAGATGACCGATGCCGACTCGATCGAGAACCTCACCGCGGCGATCGGGCGCTACAACGACGCCTGGAACGCACAGGATCTCGATGCGATCGTGGCAATGCACGCGCCCGACATGGTCTTTGCCAACCACACCGCGGGCGAGTCGGCGACGGGCGAGGAAGTAAGCCGGCACATCGCCTCGATCTTCTCTACCTGGCCCGACCTGAAATTCGAGACGCGGCGGCTCTACGTTCGCGAGGGGCTGGTCGTGCAGGAGTGGACCGCGACGGCCACGCACTCGAACCCGATGCGGCGCGGCGACATCGAGGTGGCTCCCACCGGGCGCACGATCAGCTGGGACGGGATCGACTCGATTCCCTTCGAGAACGGCCTGGTCAAGCGCAAGGACGTCTACTCGGACTCGGTCTCGATCCTGCGCCAGGTGGGACTGCTGGACTGAGCCCCAACTCGTTGGGTGTGAGGTTGACCCTGATACTCGGTGTCAACTTCACACTCAAAGTCCAGCCGCGTCGGCGAGCAGGTCGACTTGGGCCGGGTCGGCGGAGCTGGGGCAGAAGACCAGCTCGTCGCAGCCGGCCTCCTCGTAGGCCGCGAGTTGCTGCCCGACCGCGTCGGCGTCCTTGGCGGCGCTGTCGCCGATCATCCTGGCGATGTCCTCGCCGAGCCAGGCGTAATAGTGCATCAGGCCGTCGCGAAGATCCTCCTCGACCCGCTCGCCGAGCGAGAAGTAGGCGAGCGCCATCGTGTGCGGCTCGCCGTCGCGCCCGGCCTCGCTCCAGGCGGCCTTTGCCTCCTCGATCCCCTGGCGGGCCTGGTCCGGACCCGAGGCGGCGGCGATCCAGCCGTCGGCGAAACGCGCCGCCCGGGCGTAGGCGGCGGGGGCGTGGCCACCGACGATCAGGCGGGGCGCGCCCGCAGCGGTCGGCCCAACCTCGTCCCCGGCCCAGATCCCCTTCATCTCCTCCAGCATCGCGTCGAGGCGCTTGCCGCGGCCGCGCAGCTCGACCCCGCTCGCTTCGTAGTCGTCGTCGCGGGCGCCGAGACCGATGCCGAGGGTGAAGCGCCCATCGGAGAGCGCGTTGACGCTGCGCGCCTGCTTGGCCAGCTCGACCGTGTTGGTGCGCAGCGGCGCCAGCAGGACGGTCGTCGAGAGACCGATCCGCTCGGTGACCGCGGCGGCCGCCGCCAGTGCGACGAGCGGCTCGTAGTTGTCGTAGACGATGCGGTCGATCGTCCCCAGCGTGGAGAAGCCCCGGGTCTCGGCGCGCCGCGCCCACTTGGTCATCTGCCCCGCCGTGGCGCCGGGCACAGCGTTCGGAAGCGCGACCCCTACGTCCATCTCAGCCGTAGCGCTCGCCGATGATCGCCCGCAGCTTGGCGCGATCGTGGCGCGCATGGACGCGGCGCACCGTGCCGGAACGGGAGCGCATCACCAGCGATTCGGTAGTGGCCCCCGGACCGCGGTAGCGAACGCCCTGCAGGACGTCGCCGTCGGTGACGCCGCTGGCGGAGAAGAAGACGTCGTCACCGGAGCAGAGGTCGTCGGCTGTGAGGACACGGTCGAGGTCATAACCCGCGTCGACCGCCGCGCTGCGCTCCTCGTCGTTGCGCGGCCAGAGGCGGCCGAGCAGCTGCCCACCCATCGACTTGAGGGCCGCGGCGGAGAGGACGCCCTCGGGCGTGCCGCCGATCCCCCAGAGCAGGTCGACCGGGGAGCGATCGCTGACCGCCAGCAGGGCGGCGGAGACGTCGCCGTCGGTGATCAGGCGGATACGCCCGCCGGCCTCGCGCACTTCGCGCATCGCCTCCTCGTGACGGGGGCGGTCGAGCATGACGACGGTGACGTCGCCGACGCTGCCCCCCTTGCGCTCGGCGATCAGCTTCAAGGTCTCGGGGAGCGGCCGGTCGAGGTCGAGCAGGTCGGCGATTTCCTCGCCGCCGGCCATCTTTTCCATGTAGACGCAGGGGCCGGGGTCGAACATCGTGCCGCGCTCGGCGAGGGCGATAACGGAGAGTGCGCTGGGCATGCCGAGCGCGCAGAGCGTCGTTCCCTCGAGCGGGTCGACGGCGATGTCGACCACGGGTGGGCTGCCGTCGCCGATCTGCTCGCCGTTGTAGAGCATCGGCGCCTCGTCCTTCTCCCCCTCGCCGATCACCACGACGCCGTCCATCGAGACCGAGTCGAGGACGAAGCGCATCGCGTCGACCGCAGCCTGGTCGGCGGCGATCTTGTCGCCGCGGCCGACCCAGCGGGCGGCCGCCAACGCCCCTGCCTCGGTGACCCGCACCAGCTCCAGTGCGAGGTTGCGATCGGGCTTCTGAGGGGACCCCTCCATTTCCCGGCAGCCTATCCATGACGAGCCGATTAGCGAGCGTCACGATCTGATTCTTCGCGAGCGGCGCCGATATGGCGCGCAGCCGCCACCCCGGACGCGAAGCGGAGGAGGTGGCGGATATGTTTTCCGAATGGCTCAGAGATGGGGACTGACGCTGCCACTGCCGGGAACGCCGCTGCGCGCTCACGAGGAGCACGTGAAGCGCGCCGAGGCGGCCGGCTACACCGACTTCTGGAGCGGCGAGACGAACGGGCCGGACGGATTCACGCCGCTGGCCCTGAGCGCCGCCTGGACCGAGCGGGCCCGGCTGGGGACGGGGATCGTCGGCGTCTTCCAGCGCGGTCCTGCGCTCTTGGCGCAGGAGGCGGCGGCGCTGGCGGACGCCTCAGGCGGACGTTTCGTGCTCGGCATCGGCTCCTCCTCGGACCGGATCGTCGAAGGCTGGAACGGGATCCCCTTCGAGCGGCCGCTGAGCAAGGTGCGGGAGACCCTGGAGTTCCTGCGCACGGCACTCGACGGCGAGCGCACTGCGAGCGGTTTCAAGCTGGAGACGGCGCCGTCGGAGCGGGTGCCGATCGTGCTGGCAGCGCTGCGCGGCAAGATGCTGGAGCTGGCTGTGGAGCGAGCCGACGGCGCCTTCACCAACTTCCTGCCACTCGGCGGCCTACCCAAGGTGACCGCACAGCTGCAGAACGCGCCCGACGGCTTCGAGCTGCTCTGCCGCTTCTTCTGCCTGCCAGGGGAGCGCGAGGCGGTCGAGCCCCTGGCCCGCTTCATGTTCTCCTCCTACATCACCGTTCCCGTCTATGCCGCCTTCTACTGCTGGCTCGGCTACGGCGAGCAGATCGACGCGATGGTTGCCGCCTGGGAGACGGGCGATCGCCAGGGCGCCGCAGCGGCAGCCCCGTGGGAGCTGATCGAAGACATGTTCATCTTCGGCACTCCCGCCCAGATGCGCGAGCGCTTGGACGCCTTCGTCGCCGGCGGCGTCACCCTGCCGGTCCTCACCCCGATCGTCCCGCCCGACGCGCTCGGCGAGACGATCGAGGCACTCGCCCCCTAGAACTTCAGTACTCGACCTCGGCACCGAGGCCAAAGGAGCGATCGGCGGCCAGTTCGACGATTTTGTCGACGACCGGCTCATGCCAGCCTTCCTTTTTCGACCGCGTGGCGATCGTCTCGACCGCCGCGCTGACCCTGGCCGCGGTCACGGACGCCAGCCCGCGCAGCACTTCGAAGTCGAACTCGCATTCTTCGGCGACTTCGGCAAGTTCGAGCAGGTACGAGGTTTCTTGGTATTCCTCCGAAATCACCAGTCCGTGGTGGATCGGGTCGTCGTAGACCACGGTCGAGGTGATGTCGGTGAGCGGCGCAAGGCGCCACCTCTTGTCGGAGCCACCAAGCGACTCTCCCTCGCGATCTATTAGGGCAAAGTTCTTGCCGTGAGCGTCGCCGTTGCCGAGCATGTAGTTGCAGAAGGCGGCGGTGAGCAGGCTCACGAGGTCGTCCTGGCGGCTGACCGCGTTCAGCAGTCCCCGCACTTCGGCCCAGCCGGGGGCTTCGCCCTCCTCCGATTCCTCTTCCGCACCGGGTGCGATGCCAAGCGCCTGGCAGAAGGACTCACAGTGGAGCCGCCGGACCCTTGGGCCCTCGTCCACCACCCGGTCGTAGCGGGGGGAGACGAGACAGCGTCGTCCGGCGATCTCCTCGACCGTGGCCTTGGCCACCGGTACGCCCGCCTGGCGGCAGACCGCCATGCAGAACATCTCGTTGGCGACGTATTCGGGGTATTCGCCGGTCTCGGGCTTGATCACATGGGTGCTCGGGGCACCGGCCTCGGGCCAGCCCCAGCGGTCGCCAGCCTCGTCGTGGACCAAGCTGAGCTTGTGGCGTAGGCCTGGCAGGGCGAAGCGCATCCGCTGCTTGCAGTCGTCGGTGAAGAGACGCGGTGGGGGCGGCTTCACGACTTCCGCCAGTTCCTCCTCGGTTAGCCAGGCGATCGTGGCGGCGTCGGGCTGTGCCGGCGCTTCCCCCTGGGGCAGGAAGCTGACGGCACCGGGGCAGTCACAGCCCAGCTCGGCGAGCAGCAGGTAGCCATCGGTCGCATCGAGCTCCAACTCGCGTCCTAGCTTGCTCCGGCGCGGCCCCTCCGGCAGCAGACCTTCGATGTAAGCGCTGGTGGCCTCGGCGCTGTAGGGCTCGGGACGGGCGGGCAGCGAGTTGCTGAGCAGCACCTTGCCCGGCCCCACCCTCTCCACCAACTCGGGGTCGTAGGCCAATCGGTAGTCGTTGTCACCCGCGGGGAACAGGGTTCCGACCCGTTGCCCGTGTAGGTAGACGTCAAGGCTCAATTTAGGTTCTCCTCGATCTTCCTCCGGGTATACACGGGTCCAAGACTTTAAACCGATGCCAAACTGAGCGCGTAATCCCCCGCCGAGTCGGTAAACCATCCGTCTGGGCGCAGGCCCGCCTCGCGGTAGATGTCGTCCAGCCGCTCGCGCGTGAACTTGGCGGAGATCTCGGTGCGCATCTCCTCCCCTGCGGCGAAGCGAACCGTCAGGTCGAGGCCATCGAGCCGCACGGTCTGGTCGAGCAGCGAGCACAGCCGGATGTCCATGCGATCGGCGTCACGGTCGTAGCGCGCCACATGCTCGAATCCGTCCAGGTCGAAGTCGCCGCCGAGCTCGCGGTTCAGCACCGCCAGCACGTTCTTGTTGAATTCGGCCGTCACGCCCCGGGAGTCGTTATAGGCGGCCTCCAGCCGGCCCGACTCCTTGACCAGGTCGGTGCCCAACAGGATGTGATCCCCCGGCTCGAGCAGCGCCGCGACGCGGGAGAGGAAATCGCGGCGGGCGTCCGGGTAGAGGTTGCCGATCGTGCCGCCGAGGAAGGCGACGAGGCGGCCGCCGCCGCTTGGGATCCGCTCCAGGTCGTGCTCGAAATCGCAGACCAGACCGCGGACCGCCAGCCCGGGGTACTCCTCGACCAGCGACTCGGCGGTTTCGCGGGTGATCTGCTCGGAGATGTCGACCGGAACGTAGGTGGCGAGGCAGCCGGCGTCGCGCATAGCGCTGAGCAGATGGCGCGTCTTCGCGGCGGAACCTGAGCCGAGCTCGACCAAAGTGCGGGGCTCCCCCGCCGCAGCCACGATCTCGGCGGAGCGCTCGGTGAGGATTTCGCGCTCAGCGCGAGTGGGGTAGTACTCAGCCAGCTCGGTGATTTGCTCGAAGAGCTGCGACCCGCGCTCGTCATAGAAATACTTCGGTGCCAGCTCCTTCGGCTTGGCGGTAAGGCCGAGGCGGACCTCGCGCTCCATCCTGATGCCGCCGTCGGCGCGCAGGTGGACCTCAATCTCGATCGCCTCCGTGGCGGCACCGGGGTTCATCAGCCAGCGTCCCTCGCGCAGCGGAATCCGGAGAAGATCTGACGGCGCTGCGGCAAATCCCAGTTGCGGAAGCTGGGTCGCATGACGTCACGACTGGTCGCCCACGCACCGCCGCGCAACACCTTGTAGGTATCGCCGAAAAAGACCTCCGAGTACTCGCGGTAGGGAAAAGGCTCGAAGCCGGGGTAGGCGAGAAAGTCGGAGCTGGTCCATTCCCAGGCCTGACCGACCATCTCCATCCCCGCCTGGGCGACCTCCCACTCCTGCTCGCTTGGCAGCCGCTTCCCGGCCCAGCGCGCGAAGGCATCGGCCTCGTGCCAGGAGACGTGAAGGACGGGATGGGTTGGGTCCACCGGTTCGCGGCGGCCCATTGCCGTGCGCACCCATCCCCCATCGCCGTCGCGCTCCCAGTAGAGCGGTGGCTCGGCGCCCGTCTCCTCCATGTAAGCGATGTACGCGCCGTTGGTCGCCGGAGTTCGATCGATCTCGAACGGGGCCAGCTCGACGCTGTGCCGAGGCCGCTCGTTGTCGTAGGCAAAGCCGGTGGGCCTAGCTCCGATCTCATGCTCTCCCCCCTCCACCGCGATCGCCTCGGGTCCGGGCGGGACCGGCTCTGGGGCGGGGCCGGGCGGCGGTTCGTAGCCATTGACCAGCTGCAAGAGCTGAAGCATCGTCTCGTTGTGCTGCAGCTCGTGCGCGAGCAGCATCTCGTAGACGAAGCCTCCCCGCAGCAGCGCGTTGTCGGCCTCGTTGCCGATCTCAACCTCGTCAAGCACCTCAAGCGTGCGCTCGCGCACGTCGGCCAGGTAGGACCGCAGCTCGGCGTCGCGCAGGATCGGCAGCTCGCCGCGCGTCTTGCGCGGGTTCTCGATCGCATCGTAGAAGCGGCCGAGCTCGCCCCGCAGCGGCTCGCGCCCGCCGACCGTCTGCACCAGCCAGAGCTCCTCGAAGTTCGCGATGTGGCCAAGGTCCCAGGCGAGCGGGCTGAGGATCGGCGAGTAGACGCGGTTGAGCTGCTCGTCGTCGAGCGGCTCGATCAGCTCATAGGTGCGCCTTCGCGCCTCCGCGAGCCGGTCCGCGATCGCATCCTTGGAGCTTGCCGTCACCTCGGTGGCGATTCGGGAACCCTAGCGGTTTAAGCTGGCGCGGCCGTGAAAATCGATGGGACAGCTGCACTGGTCGCTGGCGGGGCCTCGGGGCTGGGCGAGGCGACTGCTCGCGCCCTTGCGGCAGCCGGCGCGAGCGTCGTCATCGCCGACCTCAATGCCGAGAAGGGCGAGGCGCTGGCCGCCGAGCTCGGGGCGGGTGCGAGCTTCGTCGAGGCCGACGTGACCGACGAGGCGGCAATCGCGTCCGCGGTCGAACGGGCCGCTGCGATCGAGGGCGGGCTACGGGTATCGGTCTGCTGTGCTGGGATCGGCTGGGCCGAACGCGTCGCCGGAAAGGGCGGGCCCCACAACGTCGAATTCTTCTCCAACGTGGTCAAGGTCAACCTGATCGGCACCTTCAACGTGCTGCGCCTGGCCGCTGCCGCGATGAGCGAGAACGAACCCGACGAGGGGGACGAGCGCGGCGTTTGCGTCAACACCGCCTCGATCGCAGCCTTCGACGGCCAGATCGGCCAGATCGCCTACTCCGCCTCGAAGGGAGGCATCGTCGGCATGACCCTGCCGGCCGCTCGCGACATGTCCTCGCGCGGGGTGCGGGTCGTGACGATCGCCCCGGGCCTCTTCGACACGCCCCTGCTGGCGGCCCTGCCCGAGGAGGCTCGCGAGGCATTGGGGGCGGGGATTCCCTTCCCCTCCCGGCTCGGACGCCCGGCCGAATACGCGCAGCTGGTCGAGCAGATTGTCGTCAACCCAATGCTGAACGGCGAGACGATCCGCCTCGACGGCGCCCTGCGAATGCCGCCGCGGTAGTCAGTCCGTGCCGTCGGCCTCCTGGTCCCTCCAGACCCGCTTGCGCCACGGCGGATCAATCGCAAAGCGGTAGGCCTTTCCGGTCCGACCTGCGATCGGCTCCAGCGGCACCAGATGGACGCGGCGGCCAGGCGTTACGCGGTCGATGCGGAGGAAACCGTTCGCGTTGCCTGCGTGACTGCCACCGGAGACGACCAGCAGGCGGGTCTCGGGGCCCCAGCCGTTGTTGGGGCGGACACCGACAGTTTCGGCTAGGTCTCGAAGTGGAGCGATGCTGGCGTCGGATCCATCGTTCGCGATGCTCTCCGTGTAGTTGTAGCCCCGGTGGGACGAAGCGCGCTCGTCGACCTCGCCGCCCGGCCGAATGCGGATCTGCACGCCCTCCCAATCGTCTTCGTGAAAGCCCTCGTCGCCGACGATCGGCACGCCGCGCAGGGTGGCCGAGTCCGCGTAGTAGGTCCAGTACTGGATGTAGAGGTTGCCGGCGCGCTCGATCACATGAACGAAAGCGGTAACCGGCAGTCCGGCGTCCGTCACATGCACCAGGCCACGTGCCGAGCCATCCCCGCACTCGGTATCGCGACAGCGCCGAAAATCCACCGGCAGCGCCCGCGAGCCCTGCTCGAAGAGCATCGTCGGCATGTGTTCCCGGACCAGCTTGCCGACCTCCGATCCGTAGGCGGCGATCAGGACTGGTTCATCGCCGCAGTGATCCGCAAGTGCGGCTGCGCAGAGCAGCCGCGAGGCGATCGCCCGGGCAAGGTCCGTGCCCGGCGGTCGCACACCCGCTGCGACAAGCGCCGCCAGCAGCAGCGCGACCACAGCCATGAGGCCAATCCACTCGACCGCCCCCTGCCCGCGCTCCTCCACGCACCATCAAGGGCACAGGGCCTTGAATTCTCCCCTCGGGTAGGGGCTACAGGTTGCCGATCTCGCCTGCTATGTCTGCCGCGGCCTGTTTGGCGTCGGCGAAGAGCATCGAGGTGTTCGGTTCGTAAAAGAGGTCGTTGTCGATGCCGGCAAAGCCGGGGCTGAGCGAGCGCTTGATCACGATCACCTGCTGGGCCTCGCTGACTTCGATGATCGGCATGCCGGCGATCGGGCTGTCCGGGTCGTTTTTGGCGGCAGGGTTGGTGACGTCGTTGGCGCCGACGATAACCGCCACGTCGGTGCGCGGCATCTCCGGGTTGATGTCCTCCATCTCACGCAGCTGCTCATAGGGAACGTCGGCCTCGGCGAGCAAGACGTTCATGTGGCCGGGCATGCGGCCGGCCACGGGGTGGATGGCGTAATTGACCGTCACACCCCTCTTCTCCAGCTCGTCGGCGACCTCCTTGATCGCGTGCTGCGCCTGGGCGACGGCGAGGCCGTAGCCAGGGACGATCACGACCGAGTCGGCGTAGGCGAGCTTGATCGCCGCGTCCTGGGCGCCGATCGACACATGCGGCCGCTCCTCCGTGGCGCCACCCGCGCCGCCTGCCGGCGCGCCGCCGAAGCCGGCGAAGAGGACGTTGCCCACGGAGCGGTTCATCGCCGTGGCCATCTCCATCGTGAGGATCGTTCCCGAGGAGCCGACCAGGGTCCCGGCGACGATCAGCGCCACGTTGTCGAGCGCGAAGCCGGCGGCGGCGGCGGAGAGGCCGGTGAAGGCGTTGAGCAGCGAGATCACGACCGGCATGTCGGCGCCGCCAATCGGCAGCACGACGAGGTTGCCGAGCAATCCCGCGGCGATCAGGATCGCGATGAAGATCGCCTGGTTAGGGTCGTCGTTGTTGACGGCGATGCTGACGCAGGCGGCGACGATGCCGACCAGCAGGACCACGTTGATCACCTGCTGGCCGGGGACGGCAAGCGGCCGGGTCGGGATCAAGTCCTGGAGCTTGGCGAAGGCGATGTTCGAGCCCCAGAAGGAGACCGAGCCGACCACTGCGGCGAAGAGGACCGGGATCAGCTCGTCAAGCGGGATCTCCTCACCGAGCGAGATCCCGTGGCGAATCTCCGACCAGGCGATCAGCGCGACGGCGCCGCCGCCGACCCCGTTGTAGAGGGCGACCATCTGCGGCATCTCGGTCATCTGGACGCGGATCGAGGCGATCACGCCGACTGCGGTACCGACCCCCAGCCCAAGCGCGATCAGGCCCCAGTTGCCGATTCCGTCCAGAAGCAGCGTGGTGACGACGGCCACCACCATGCCGCCCGCGGCGATCAGATTGCCCTGCTTGGCCGAGGTCGGGTGGGTGCCGCGTTTGACCCCGATGATGAAAAGCGAGAAGGCGACGATGTAGAGCGCCGTGGCGGCGTCGCCACCCGGCTCGAGCACCGAATAAGGAATTTGGGAAAGGACGTCGGCCATCTCTATTTCCCTCCGGCCCCATCACCGGAATCCGCCGCGGCCTTCGGTTTCGGCTTTTTGGAGAACATGCCGAGCATCCGATCGGTGACCATGAAACCGCCGACGATGTTGATCGCGCCGAAGGCGATCGCGATCGTGCCGATGACGTACTCGAGCGGGTCGTTGGCGTAGCCGACGACAATCAGCCCGCCGAGCATGACGATGCCGTGGATCGCATTGGTCTGCGACATCAGCGGCGTGTGCAGGGTGGTCGGCACCTTCGAGATCACCTCGAAGCCGACGAAGGCGGCGAGCACGAAGATCGTGATCTCGGTCATCAGGCTCATGCGGAGTCCCTCCCGGCTGCCCGCTCGTTGCGGATCTCGCCACCGTGGGTGATGCAGGCGGCAGCGACGATGTCGTCCTCGAAGTCGAGCGCCAGCTCGCCCTCCTCGCCGACCAGCAGGCCAAGCAGGTTCTCGAGGTTCTTGGCGTAGAGCTGCGAAGCGGGGCGGGGCATCTCGCTGGCGAGGTTGCGCGGGCCGATCACGGCGACCCCGTTCTCGACCACGGTCTGACCGGCCTCGGTCAGCTCGCAGTTGCCGCCGGTCTCGGCGGCAAGGTCGACGATCACCGAGCCGGGCTGCATGCCGCGCACGGCGTCGGCGGTGATCAGCAGCGGCGCCGGGCGGCCGGGGATCGCGGCGGTGGTGATGATCACGTCCTGCTTGCCGGCGTTCTCGCCGAGCGCGTCGCGGACCTGGGCGTTCTCCTCGTCGGTGAGCGGGCGGGCGTAGCCACCCTCGCCCTCGGCGTCGGGAATGAAGTCGAGCTCCAGCGGGCGGCCGCCGAGCGAGGCGATCTGCTCCCAGGCGGCGCGGCGGATGTCGAAGCCGGTGACGATCGCGCCGAGTCGCTTGGCGGTGGCAACGGCCTGCAGGCCGGCGACACCGGCGCCGAGCACGAGCACCTTGGCCGGCGGGACGGTGCCGGC
>DATNGU010000051.1:0-4325 GCA_035605775.1 Solirubrobacterales bacterium
CGCCTTCACCGGCGAGGTCTCGGCGTCGATGCTGGTCGAGCTCGACGTCGAGGCGGTGGTCCTCGGCCACTCCGAGCGCCGCCAGTACTTCAACGAGAGCGACGAGGCGCTGGCCCGCAAGGTGCCGGCCGCCCTCGCCGCGGGCCTCGAGCCGATCCTCTGCGTCGGCGAGAGCGAGCAGGCTCGCGACGCGGGGGAGACCGACGCGGTGCTGGAGCGCCAGCTGCAGGCCGACCTCGCCGGGGTCGAGACGGGGGGGATCGAGAACGTCGTCGTCGCCTACGAGCCGATCTGGGCGATCGGCACCGGCCGCACCGCCACCCCCGAGCAGGCGCAGGAGGCTTGTGCCTTTATTCGCGACGTGCTGCGTGAGCGTGGCGGCGTCGTCGACTCGGTGCGGATCCTCTACGGCGGCTCGGTCAAGCCCGCCAATGCGGCCGAGCTGATGGCGCAGCCCGACATCGACGGGGCGTTAGTCGGTGGCGCCAGCCTTGACCCCGAGGAGTTCGCAGCAATAGTGGAGGCGGCGGGCTAGCTTGGCGCTTCCCGTTCCCTCGCTGGCGCTGGTCATTCTCGACGGCTGGGGATTGGCTCCACCGGGACCTGGCAACGCGATCTCGCTGGCTGAGACGCCGGTCTTCGACCGCCTCTGGGCGGAGTACCCGCACACGCAGCTCTCCGCCCAGGGTCGTGACGTCGGCCTGCCCGACGGGCAGATGGGTAACTCCGAGGTCGGCCACCTCAACCTCGGTGCCGGCGCGATCGTCAAGCAGGACCTGGCACGGATCGACGACGCGATCGCCGACGGCGGCTTCTTCGAGAACGAGGCGCTGCGGGCGGCCTGCGACCGCGCCTGCCGCAGCCCGCGCGGGCGCCTGCACCTGCTCGGCCTCGTCTCCGACGGTGGCGTCCATTCCGGCTGGGAGCACATCGAGGCGACGATCGAGCTGGCCTCGCAGGAGGGCGTTCCCGACATCGTCTTCCACGCCTTCACCGACGGTCGCGACACCCTGCCCCACGGCGGCCGGGGCTACCTGGCCGAGCTGGAGCGTTGGCTGCGGCAGGCCGGCCGCGTAGCCACGGTCAGCGGCCGCTACTACGCGATGGACCGCGACACGCGCTGGGAGCGGACCAAGCTCGCCTACGACGCGATCGTCCACGCTCAGGGGCTGCACGCGGCGAGCTCCGCGGAGGCGATTGAGGCCTCCTACGAGTGCGGGGAGACCGACGAGTTCGTCAAGCCGACGGTGATCGGAGATTACGACGGCGTCGCCGAGGGCGACGTCGGGATCTCCATCAACTTCCGCCCGGACCGCGCACGGCAGATGACCCGCGCGTTGGCCAAGCCCGACTTCGACGAGTTTTCCCGCGCCGCCGGCCCGCTGCTGGATCTGACCACGATGACCCAATACCGCAAAGGCTGGCCCTACCCAGTCGCCTTCCCCGAGGCGCGACCGCAGACGACGCTGGCGGAGGTCATCTCCGAGACAGGGGGCCGCCAGCTGCATGTCGCCGAGACCGAGAAGTACGCGCACGTCACTTACTTTTTCAACGGCGGCCGCGAGGAGGAGTGGGCGGGGGAGGAGCGCCGCCTGGTCGACTCGCCCCGGGACGTACCGACCTATGACCAGAAGCCGCAGATGAGCGCTCGTGCCGCTGCCGATGCCTTCGTCTCGCGCTGGTCGCAGGACGACTTCAAGTTCGGGATCATCAACTTCGCCAATCCCGACATGGTTGGCCATACGGGGGTAATACCGGCCGCCGTGGAGGCGGTTGAGGAGGTCGATGGCTGCCTTGGCGACGTGGTCGCGGCGGTCGAGCGAAGCGGCGGCGCCTGCATCGTCACCGCTGACCATGGCAACTGCGACCACATGCTCGAGCCCGACGGCTCGCCCAACACCGCCCACTCGCTCAACCCGGTGCCGCTGATCGTCACCGCCGGAATCGAGCTGCGCGACGGCGGCATCCTCGCCGACGTCGCCTCGACCGTGTTGTATCTGCTCGGCATCACCCAGCCGGAGGCAATGACCGGCCGATCTCTGGCAAATTCGAACGATCCGTGAATTGACCACACCCTGGTGTGGTCAAAGTCGGAAGCGGCGACATGAGGATTGAGCCGGAAAGACTCAGATTCGAGGTCGAGGCACGGGACGGGACGGCCCGGGCCGGAGTGCTGCACACCGCGCACGGGCCGATCCGGACCCCGGCGTTCATCCCGCTCGCCACCAAGGGGACGGTGCGGGGGTTGGAATCGCGCGAGGTGGCCGAGATCGGTTACCAGCTGGTCCTGGGGAACACGTACCACCTCTTCGTCTCGCCCGGGCCGGATCGGATCGCTGCTGCCGGGGGGTTGCACGGGTTCATGGGGTGGGATCGGGCCCTGATCACCGATTCGGGGGGGTTTCAGGTCTTTTCGCTTGCGCACGGTGGAGTTGCGAACGAGGTCAAGGGCAGGGGGCGGCCGGGAGGCGATCACGGCTCGGTCGTCTCGATCGGCGAGGAGGGTGTGCGCTTCAAGTCCTACAAGGACGGCCGCGCGCTGTTCATCTCTCCCGAGGTCTCGATGGAGGTGCAGGCGAAGCTGGGATCCGACATCGCGCTCGTGTTCGACGAGTGCACGCCCTACCACGCCGACCGCGACTACACTGCGCGTTCGATGGAGCGGACCCACCGTTGGCTGGGGCGCTGCCTCGACTGGCATGGGCAAAGCGGTCCGGCACGACAAGCGGTCTTCGGCATCGTCCAGGGCGGCGTCCACGAGGATCTGCGGCGGGCTTCTGCGCAGGCCGTCTCCGAGGCCCGAGTGGACGGGATCGCGATCGGCGGCACGCTGGGGCGCGACAAGGATGAGATGCGCAGGGTGCTGGAGCTGACGGCGCCGTTGCTGCCGGAGGCTGCGCCGAAGCATCTGCTCGGGATCGGCGACGTCGACGACCTGCTCACCGGCATCGCGCTCGGTCTCGACGTATTCGACTGCGCGATCCCGACCCGCCTCGCACGCCACGGTACCGCCCTCGTCCCAGACCCCGACAACCGCTTCCGCCTCGACCTGCGCAAGGCCGGCTGGGAGGGGAACCGCAGCCCGATCGCCGCGGGCTGCCCCTGCCCCGCCTGCCAAAACCATGACCGCGACTACCTCAGCTACCTCTCCCGCGCCGAGGAGTTGACCGCGGTGCGCCTCCTCTGCCTTCACAACCTCACCTACATGAACGAGCTGGTCACCCACGCCCGCACCGCCATCGCCGCCGGCTCCTTCAGCTCCTACTCAGCTGCGGTCCTGGACGGCGCCGCACCCTGGCAAGCGCTCGTGTAAGAGGGCCCCGGCCCTCTTCACAAGATTCGGCCTATTCGGTGTTCTTCTTGACCAGTTCTTTGAACTCTTCGACTACCTTGTCGACGGAGTCCCCGGCCACTTCGGTGGCACGAACGCCGGTCGCCTTGTCGGTCGCGATGATGACTGCGGCCGCTACAGCGGCGGCAATTAAGACAAGCGCTACGGCTGCAAGGACAAAGCGGACGAAGCGGGAGAAGGCGCCGCGCTTGGCGGGAGCGGGGGGGTGCGCCAGCGGTGGCGGGACCGGAGGTTGTGGAGCGCGCGCGACGGGTCGCCTGCTTGGAGAAGCCGGGCGCAGCTCGGTGCGCTCGGTCTGGTCGAGGCGGCGCGTCGCCGTTTCTGCTCCGAGGATGTTGGTTGCCGCCGTGCCATCGTCGAAGGGCAGGGTCACGTCCTCGCCCTGCAGTCCCAGCTGTAGGCCCCCGGCCAGCTCGTCGGCGCTGGCGTAGCGGCGCGCAGGGTCGCCTTCCAGGGCGCGTAGAACCGCACTGCCCAAGGGCGCCGGCACGTCGTCGTTATATGTGGTGGGCGCTAGCGGCCGCTCGTTTTGTTGCCGCACTGCGAGCTCGGCCAGGCTCGAACCCTCGTAGGGCAGGCGCCCGGTGAGGAACTGGTAGAGGACGACGCCGAGCGCGTAGACGTCGGTGGCAGGGGTCGCCTCCTCGCCACGCACCTGCTCGGGGGCGAGGTAGGCCGCGGTGCCGACCACCGAACCGACTTGCGTTATCCGGGTCTGGGCGAGCGCCCGGGCGATGCCGAAGTCGGTCAGCTTGACCGTCATCGCACCGCCACCTACCGGTCCGCCGACGACCATCAGGTTGCCGGGCTTGACGTCGCGGTGGATGATTCCGCGACGGTGCGCGTAGTCGAGGCCGGCGCAGGCTTGGATACCGGCCTCCGCTGCCGTCTCGGGGTCAAGCGGTCCTTGCCGCTGCAGGATCTGCGCTCCGGAACGACCCTCGACGTACTCCATGACGATGTAGTGGCGTCC
>DATNGU010000052.1:0-2522 GCA_035605775.1 Solirubrobacterales bacterium
CTTGTGTCGTGGCAGGGCCGAGGCTTGCTCTTGCGGCCCGCGCCACTTGGCGTGCTTCGACCCACCGATCTCGCGGCAGCCATGGCTGCGCAGGTGGCGCTCCAAGTCGCGGCGCTTCACGCTGCGGCTACGAAGCGCAGGTGCTCGCGATCAGCTTGAGGAACCTGTCCGGCAAGCTCCTCGTCGGGGGTCAGCACGGTGCGGAGGGCGTCAAGGACGTTCTCCCTGGCTTCCTCGCGAGTGCGGCCCTGGCTCATGGCTCCAGGAACCTCCAGGATGCGCGCGACGATCCAGCCGTCCTCGTCGGGGCTGTCGAAGGAGATCGTGAAGTCGACCGATGCGGCCATGCGGAAACCGTAGCGCGTGCGCCGGTTCAACGACGAAAGATCGATCTCGGACTGTGTCCGCCGTCAGCGGCTCGCGCGATGTGCCAGCGAAACTGGGTTAACCTCGACTCGCTGTTACCCGTTCGTCTAGTGTCCCGCAAGGGGCATGACCGTTGCGCCTCGGCGGGCTCTCGTCACATGAAGAAGAAACCGGTGGTCGCCGAGGAACACCTGAGTTCGTCGAAGGTTCAGCGCGAGGTCGAGCTCATGCTGAAGCGGTTTGCGCTGTTGCCGTGCGGCAACAGCGATGACAGTTCGCGGCAACGGCTGCGAGGCTGCCGTGTGTTGCCTATCGGCGTCGCGAGTGGCGGCGGGGGAGGACGGTGATCGCGAAGGTGGCGGAAGCTTCGTGGATCAGATCGACCGGGATGGCTCTCGTCTTCGCGGCGCTTCGTGGAGGTTTGTCCGAGCCGAAGAGAGCGATAGAAACCAGCTGCCCGCGGGGGTCGTGGCGGGCTTTGTAGCGGATGCCGTCATAGCCGGCGTCTTGGAGGGCGAGTGCCCAGCCCTGGGTCAGGTTGTAGTCGGAGGTTGAGTGGATCTCAGCGGTGAGGCCAATGAGTCCGAGGACGGTTGGGTCCGTCAGGTCAACGACGTTTGCTTTAGGTGGGCGCAGCCTGGATAGCCGTTGCGCGTCGACCAATGGCTCCGGGATCACTCCGCCCGGCCGCAGCAGACGCCCGAACCTCTCGACGAAGGCGCCAATCGGCTCGTCGGCGAGGTAGCAAGTGCCCGACTCGGCAAGGTTGAACCTGCCATCGGGGCCGATATCGAAGAACCAGGGAGCGACATCGGCGGCATGGATTCGCCACAGAGGTTTCGTCCCGAGCTTCGTGCTGGGCAGGTCGTCCGGAGGAGCGGGCAGGCCGCGCGGACTCAACGCTTCAGATCGGCCACGGTGCGGTGGGCCGAGAGAAGCAGCGGCTCGAGGTCCGTGTCGCCGAAGGCATCGACCGGAGTCCGGTCATCGAGCTCCGGCTGAGGCGCGGTGACAAACGCGGCGAGCGTCCACGAATCGAGGCCGGCATCACTGAAGACCTCGTTGAGCTCCTTGACCACCGCAAAGGGCGCTCCACTGACCGCATCGAACTGCCAGCGCGGATAGCGAATCAGTCCAGCGTCATCGCGCAGCGCAATCACCGACCCACTGACGACCCGCTTGCGCAGCGCCTCCCGGCTGATCCCACTAAGCAGGACCCGCGCCTCAGCACTGGTCAGCAGCCCCCCAAGCGCCCGCTCCCAGGCCCCACCGGCAAGCACGACCATCGCCGCACGCCGGCCAAGCACCTCGGCATCATCAGCCGAGCTCGGCTGACCACCGATCTCGGTAAGCGTGCGCCGGAACTCTTCGACGGCGCGGTCTAGAAGGTCGGGGTTCGCTGCCATTGACTATCGAAAGGTAGCGTCAACCATGTCAACCGTCAAGAAGTAGATGCGTCGCTGTTTGGGTCCGGGCGGTCGCTGGTTCGAGGAGCCACTCCTATCTGAAGCATCTACAAATCGGCTGCGCGGCCGGGATACGTAACCGGCCCGAATATTCCTGTTTCGGGCATTGCCGGCCCGTAGTGGATACGAGCGTCGGACAGGACTTCGCAAATAGGGCTGATCCAGACCCCGGATTTCCTCCGCCGACAGACCTACGCTTTTGCCATGCCCCAGGATCGGTCCGAGACCCTCGACCAGGCGCTTCTCAGCGAGGCGGTGGCGCTAACGCGAAGGATCGAGGCGCAAGCAGATCAGGCAGAGCGCCTTAGGTTGCTTGCTGATCGGATTGATGAGCAAACGCAGCGCGAACGTGCCTTGCTTGAGCAGTTGGAGAGCGCCTTGGGCCGGGCTGTTCAGTTGTCGATCGACGATCTCGATGGTCGGCTTCGAGGACAGCGCCTCCTCGATGTCGCGATCACACTACTCGAGGAGCAGAGGGGTCGGGGGCAGGAGATCCACTACCGAGACTGGTTTCAGCTACTCCAGAGCCATGGTCACCGCGTTGGCGGCAAAGATCCCCTCGGAACCTTCCTTGCGCAAATCAATCGTGCCGAAGCTGTGGAAAGCATCGGTAAGCGCACCGGTCGGTATCGGCTCAAGGTTGCATAGCTGACCTTGCCACTGCGGCTGAACGCCCAGGAATCCCGTCTG
>DATNGU010000053.1:0-4752 GCA_035605775.1 Solirubrobacterales bacterium
GCCATCTAGTCGACCTCGGTCCCCTCGACCAGGAACGCGACCCGGACGTGGGCACGGTACTCATCCAGGTTCTCGCCCCGGATGCCGGTCGAGACGATGTCGACGGCGCGCACGTTGCGCAGAGTTCCCTGCGCTTGCGCCAGAGCCTGCCTTGCCGCATCGTCGGTGGACGTCTTCGAGCTGCCGACCAGCTCGATGATCTTCACGACAGCCATTCGAACCCTCCTTCTAGGTGCTTCTGGACGACGCCCTTGGCGCCGACGCCCTCGACCAGCGCGGCCCGATACCACGGGCTGATCATCTCCCCGTCCGCCGTCCCGGCTGGAGCCGTCTCAGCCTGAAACCGCTCGATTGCCGCCGCGATCGCCGCCGCCTCGTCTGCGCTCGGGCTTCGGTCCATGCCCGAAGCCTATTACTGACCGTGCGTGGCCAAGCAGATCAAGGACACAGGGAGCGTGGCGTGCTCTGCACGCGAGCGAGCGAGGACGCAGATATGCGCAGCGCCACGCACGGTCAGCCGCCGTTGTTCAAGCCCGCTACCGGATCCCCGTGTTTGCGGATCGCGCAGGCGGTGGTCGCGGGGTCGAAGGGATCGGTGAGGGCGCGGCCGGCGCGGCCGCCTTTGCGGGCGCACTGGATGACGAAGTCGCGGACCCCGTCGCGGGCGTCGATTATGTCGTCGCCGCCGTTGCCGTAGAGCTCGTCCTTGCCGGGCTGGCCGAGCAAGGCGTTGGGGCCGCTGTCGCCGATCAGCACGTCGTAGTCGAAGGAGCCCTCCATGTCCTCGTTGGAATCGTCGAGGCGGACCGGCCGGCAGCCGCGAACCTCGTCAATCCAGGCTTTGTTCTGGGGGAAGGAGATGTAAAGCAGCCCCGGATGGGCCTGGGTCTCGGCGAAGGAGGCGTCGTCGCGACCTTCGCCGCCGACGATCGCGCCGCCGGCGCAACCGCCGCCAGCCGCCAGCAAGTCACCATCGCCTTCCCCGAAGAGGAAGGTGGGTCCGGGTAGGCCGCCGACGAGCCCGTCGGCGCCGTCGCCGCCATAGAGGCGGTCCGAGCCAGGACCGGACTCGAGCAGGTCATCCTCGGGACCGGCCTTGATCGTGTCGTCGCCGAAGCCACCGGCGATGCGGACGTTCGTCGCCCCAGCGAGAGAGCCTTCGACCCGGAAGCGGTCATTGCCTGGGCCGAGGTCGGCCATCAGCCAGCGCGCCGGGCCGCCCGCCGCGCAGAGAACCTGCTTTGGGTCGTTGCCCGGCCTGCTGCAGCCAGCCCCGATCGCGATTCCCTTGGCGGCGCTGATGCCGAAGCTCTCCGTGGCGGGATCGAAGGCGACCGTGAATTCGTCGGGGCCGCCGCCGCCGACGATCGAGAGGCCGCCCCCGGTGCCTTTGGTGCGGTCGACCTGGATGTAGGCCGAAGCCTTGGGCGGCGCTTCCTTGCCACAGGAGACCGTGCGGCCTTTCGCCCCGGTGCAGCCGTCGCTCCCCTGACCGCCGACCAGCTCGTCGTCGCCGCCGCCGCCGAGGATCGTGTCGTCTCCGGGTCCGCCGTTGATCGCGTTGTCGCTCTTGCTTCCGATCAGGGTGTCGCGGAAGGAGGAACCTTCGATGCTCTCCAACCGAAAGAGGCGGTCGTGGCCGTCGCCGCGCGCTTTGTGCGCTCGCAGGGAGGCCCAGACACCGTCGCCCTTGCCGCCCGCGACCTTGGTCGCAAAGGAGGCGATGTCCCCGGTGCCGGGACCACCGTCCATGCGGTCATAGCCGTAGTCGCCGTGGACGAGGTCGAATTCGCCAGGACCGCCACTGAGCATGTCAATGCCAAGGCTTCCGGCCACCTCGTCGGCATTCCCGGTGCCGCCCGTGACTTTGTCGTCGCCGAGGTCGCCGATCACCCGATCGGTCCCAGCGCCCCCGTCGGCTTCGTCGTTGCCGCGTCCCCCGTGGATCAAATCGTCCCCCGGACCACCGCAGATCAGGTCGTTGCCGAGGCTGCCGAGGATTTCGTCATCGCCATCCCCGCCCCAGATCACGTCGCGGCTCGGCGTCCCGTGCAGCACGTTCGCATCGTCGGATCCGACGATGTCCGGGATCCGCCCGTGGCAGCGTTCTTCCTTTTCGGGTGCTGGAGCCGCGGCGATGAAGATGACCGCGGCCAGCACCGCCCCTGCCAAAGCGGTTCTCATTCCAAATTGATCATTACATGCTTGATCTCGGTGTAATCCTCGAGCGCGTAGACGGAAAGATCCTTGCCGTAGCCGGATTCCTTGTAACCACCGTGGGGCATCTCGGAAACGAGCGGGATGTGGTCGTTGATCCAGACGCAGCCGAACTGGAGCGCGTTTGCGACGCGCATCGCACGGCCGACGTCGCGGGTCCAAACCGAGGAGGCAAGGCCGTAGCGAGTTCCGTTCGCCCACTCGATCGCCTTCGCCTCGTCGCTGAACGGCTGCACGGTGATCACCGGGCCGAAGATCTCCTTCTGGATCATCTCATCCCCCTGCTCGAGTCCGGCGACGACCGCCGGCTCGAGGAAGTAGCCCGGCCGGTCGGGCTCGACACCGCCGGTGACCAGCTCGGCGTTGCCTGGCTTGCGCTCGAGGAAGCCCTCGACCCGCTCGCGCTGGCGTTGGGAATTGAGCGGCCCCAGGGTCGTGTCGGCCGACGTCGTGTCACCGAGGACGAGTCCCTTAGCTTCACCGGCGAGGCCGTTGACGACGTCGTCGTAGACGCCTTTGGAGGCGAGCACCCGCGTTGCCGCCGTACAGTCCTGGCCGGCGTTGTAGTAGCCGGTGCCGGCGATCGTCTCCAGTGCGGTCTCCATCTCGACGTCGTCGAAGACGATCACCGGAGCCTTGCCGCCCAACTCGAGGTGGACGCGCTTGAGGCTGTCGGCCGCCGCTTTGGCGATCCACTTGCCGGTCGGCGGCGAACCGGTCAGCGAGACCATCTCGACGTCGGGATGGGTGACCAGCTCGACCCCGGTTGGCTCGCCGTGACCGCCGATCGCGTTGAGGACGCCGGGCGGCAGCAGGTCGGCGCACCACTGGGCGAACAACAGCGTGGTGAGCGGCGTCGTCTCGGCCGGCTTGAGGACGACCGTGTTGCCAGCGGCGAGCGCCGGGCCGATCTTCCAGATCGCCATCATCAGGGGGTAGTTCCAGGGGGTAATCTGGCCGACCACGCCGATCGGCTCACGGCGAATGAAAGAGGTGTGGCCCTCCATGTACTCGCCGGCCGCGCGGCCCTCCATGCAGCGGGCGGCGCCGGCGAAGAAGCGCAGGTTGTCTGCCATCACCGGCACCTCGTCCTCGAGCACGGCGCCTCGGGGCTTGCCAGCATCGGAGGACTCGAGGTCGGCGATCTCCTCGCCCCTCTCCTCGATCAGGTCTGCCATCCGCAACAACGCCCGCGCCCGTTCGCCCGGGGGCGTCGCCGCCCAGCCCGCGAAGGCGCCCTTGGCGGCGGCGACCGCGGCGTCCACGTCGACTTTGGTCGAGAGCGGCGCCTCGGCGATCGCCTCGCCGGTCGCCGGGTTGATCACATCCTCGGTTTGCCCCTCGGCCGGATCGACCGCCTTGCCACCGATGAAATTCTTCAGCCTCGTCTCCGTCGCCGCAGCCATCAGCCCACCTCCGCCTTGTCCTGTTCCACACTCGTTTCCGTTCCCATGCCCAGTGCCTCCTCGACCGGGACGCAGCTCATCCCCACCCCCTCGGCAACAGCCGGGTGGGTCACATGGCCGGCGGCAACGTTGACTCCCGGCCGCAAGCCGGGGTCGCGCCGGATCGCCTCCTCGACGCCGCGGTCGGCGAGCGCGATCGCGTAGGGAAGGGTCGCGTTGGTAAGGGCGTGGGTGGAGGTGATCGGCACCGCGCCGGGCATGTTGGCGACGCAGTAGTGGATGATCCCGTCAACCTCGAAGGTGGGGTCGCGGTGGGTGGTCGGCCGCGAGGTCTCGAAGCAGCCCCCCTGATCAATCGCGACGTCGACCAGGACCGCCCCGGACTTCATCAGCGCCAGCTGCTCGCGCCGCACCACATAAGGAGCGCGGGCGCCGTGGACGAGGACAGCGCCGATCACGAGATCGGCGCGGGGCAACATCTCCTCGACCGCCAGCGTGGTCGAGTAGACGGTCGAGCAGCGTCCGGCGAAGGCAACCTCGAGCTCACGCAGCCGGTCGATCGACCTATCGAAGACGAAGACGTCAGCCTCCATCCCGATCGCGATGAAAGCAGCATTCATGCCGACCACGCCACCGCCGATCACCATCACGTTCGCCGCGGCCACACCCGGCACGCCGCCGAGCAGGATGCCGCGGCCGCCGAGCGGTTTCTCCAGCATGAAAGCGCCGGCCTGGGTCGCGATCTTGCCGGCGATCTCGCTCATCGGAGCCAGCAACGGCAGCCGGCCGCGCGAGTCCTCGACCGTCTCGTAGGCAATACAGGTGGCGCCGGCGTCGCGGAGGCCGCGGGTCTGCGCTGGGTCGGGTGCCAGATGCAGGTAGGTAAAGAGCAGCTGACCACGGCGCAGCATCTCGATCTCGGGCGCCTGCGGCTCCTTCACCTTGAGCACCATCCCCGCCTCGGCGAAGACGGTGGCGGCATTCGGGACGACCCGGGCACCCTGCGACTCGAATTCGGCGTCGGTTATCGCGCTGCCCTCGCCAGCACCCGCCTCGACCAGCACCAGGTGGCCGTGCTCGGTCATTTCCCTTACCCCCGCTGGCGTGATCGCGACCCGGTACTCGTCGG
>DATNGU010000054.1:0-5648 GCA_035605775.1 Solirubrobacterales bacterium
AGCCGAGCGACCTCCCGCCCCCGCTCGGTGACCCGGAAGCTGCCGCCGTCCTTGACCTCCATCAGGTACCGGGAGAGGTTCTGCCGCAACTCGCGCACGCCCACAGAGTTCATGTGCGTCACCGTAGCACGGTATATGGAAGCCGCAGTTTGTTGTCTACACCCGCCCAGCGGCCTGGCGCTGCTGCCGAGCGATCGCGTCAACCAGGACGGCGAGCAGCAAGACGCCGCCGGTGACCATGAACTTGACGGCCGAGGAGAGAGCCAGCAGATCCATCCCGTTGGAGATCGAGCCGATCACCAGGGCGCCGAGCAAGGCGGTCCAGACCGAGCCGCGCCCGCCGAAGAGACTGGTGCCGGCGATTACCGGACCGGCGATCGCGAGCAGCAGCAGTTCGCTGCCCCCCGAGCCCTGGTTGACCGCCAGCAGGCGCGAGGCGGCCATGATGCCGCCGATCGCCGCCATCGAGCCGGCGATGGAGAAGACCACCACGCGCACGCGGTTGACCGGGATGCCGGCGCGGCGAGCCGCCTCGGCGTTGCCGCCGACGGCGAAGACATGGCGCCCGAAGCGGGTTCGCTTGACCACGTACTCCATGCCGACGACGAAGGCGAGCAGAATCAGCAGAGCCAGCGGCACGCCGCGGTCGGAGTTGAGGACCGCCACGACAACGATCGAGATCGCCGCCACCAGGCCCACGCGGAACCCGAGCGTCGGCACGCTCTCGGCGGCGAGGCCAGCGGCCACCCGGCGCCGGTGCCCGACGAAGACAACGGCGGCAAAGGCGCCGATGACGATCGCGCAGAAGATCCAGCCCACGGCGTCGGAATAGAAGATGTTGGCCAATCCGGTGATCTTCGGGTCGGTGATGTTGATCGACCCGGTCGAGCCCAGCACCTGCAGGAGGGCGCCCTGCCAGGCCAGTAAACCCGCGAGCGTGACGACGAACGAAGGGATGGCGAAGCGACTGAAGAGCGAGCCCTGGAGCAGCCCGATCACGGTGCCGACCAGGATCGCCGCGACGATCGCCAGGTAGGGGCTCCAGCCGTGATTGACGTTGAGCACCGCCATCACCCCGGCGGCGAGGCCGCTGACCGCACCCACCGAGAGGTCAATCTCGCCCAGCAGCAATACGTAGACGACGCCAACCGAGATCAGGCCGATCGCCGTAATCTGCAGCATCAGGTTGGTCAGGTTCTCGGCCGAGAGGAAGCGGTCGTTCTGGGACTGGAAGATGATCCAGATCAGCGCCAGGCCGAGAACGACGCGGACAGACGCCAAGTCGCCCTGGACGAGGCGCCGCAGGGACTCTCGGCTGAGCAGACTCGAACCGCCAGGCTCCTCGGCCGCCGGCGCCGGTGCGGTCGCGCTCTCGCCCCTCATCGTTTTTCCCCTCGCTCGTTCCCCGCGTTTTGGTCGTTGCCGCCTTCGCCGATGCCGGTGATCGCCGAGACGACGTGCTCCTCGGTCGTCTGTTCTGCCTTGAAGTCCCCGGCAGTTCGGCCGAGGCGTAGAACGACGATCCGATCGGCGACCTCGAAGATGTTGGCGAGGTTATGGCTGATCACGACCACTCCCAATCCCCGTTCTTTCAGCCGCGCGATCAGCTCCAGCACCTGCTTGGTCTGCGGCACCCCGAGAGCGGCCGTGGGCTCGTCCAGCAGGACGACCCGCGGCTCGCCGAGGAGTGAGCGCGCGACCGCAACTTGCTGGCGCTGTCCGCCGGAGAGGGTGCCGACCTCCGTTCGGACGCTAGGGATCGTCACAGCGAGACTGAAGAGCAGCTCACCCGCGCGGTGCTCCATCTTCGCCTCGTCGAGCTGGCGCGAGACCTCCCCGGGGCCCGGCGCGACCTCCTCCTGGCCGAGGAAGATGTTGGCGACAACGTCCAGGTTGTCGCAGAGGGCGAGGTCCTGGTAGACGGTGGCGATTCCGAGCCGGGTCGCGTCCTGCGGCCGCGAGACCTTTATCTCGTTGCCGTCGAAGCGCATCCGGCCGGCGTCGGCCGAGTGGATGCCCGCGATCGTCTTCACCAGCGTCGACTTGCCGGCCCCGTTGTCGCCGACCAGGCCGACGACCTCGCCGGCGTGGACGGCGAAGTCGACCCGATCCAGAGCCTGGACCGGGCCGAATCTCTTGCTCACCTCATCGAGCTCGAGGAGCGCACCGTTTGAGCTCATCGCCCCGTTCTCCCGCGCCCTAGGAGATCCCCGCTTCTTTGCAGGCCTTCGCATAGGCGCCGGTGCAGAGTTCGTCGGCGGTGATGAATTCGTCTTTGACCACGGTGTCTTTGACGTTTCCTTTGGTCACCGCGACCGGTTCGAGCAGGATCGACGGCACTTTGGTTTTGCCGTTGTCGACTTCTTCGCTGATCTTGCTCTGCGGGAATTCTTTGCCTTCGGCGAGCGCGACGGCGATTTCAGCAGCCGCTTTCGTCTGCCTGTCGGTGGCCTTGTAAACGGTCATGTACTGCTGTCCGGCGATGATTCGCTGCACCCCGGCAACCGTCGCGTCCTGGCCGGTGCTCGGCCTTTCGTCCGGATTGATGCCGGCCGATTTCATCGCGGCGATCGAGCCGGCGGCCATTTCGTCATTGGCTCCATAGACGCCTTCGAACCCGCTCTTGCCGAGCGCGGTGATCGCCTGCTGCATCTCGTTCTGGGCATTCGTCGCGGACCATTCGGGCGTGTCGTATTCCTTGGCGACTTTGACCCCGGCGGCTTCGAACCCTTTGTTCGAGCCTTCCTTGAAGAGCGCAGCGTTGCTGTCAGCAGGGTCGCCGTTGATCTTCACGATCGGGCCCTGGGGGCTGCCGTCTTCTTTCAGTTTTTCCGCAAGTGATTCCGCCTGCAGTTCGCCAACCACGACGTTGTCGAAGGAGACGTAGTAGTCGACTTCGGCGTTTTCGATCAGCCTGTCGTAGGAGAGGACGGGAACGTCCTGCGCTTTCGCCTTTTCGACCATCGCCGCGGCCGATTTGGCGTCGACCGGGTCAAGCACCATCACGTCCGCGCCCTGGGTCAGCGCCGCTTCAGCTTGGCTCTGCTGTTTGGATGCGTCCCCAGTCGCGTTGCTGTAGAGGATTTCGCAGTCTTCGCATTCCGCCTCGACGTTTTCTTCGAATTCAGGACGATCGTGCGCTTCGTAGCGCGGGGTCTCATTCTCGGGCAGCAACAGAGCGATCTTGGCACCACCACCACCGCCGCCGTCGTCGCTGTCGCCACAACCCGCCACCACCGCGACGAGCGCCAGCAGCACGCCAACCGCAACCGGGATTCGCTTCAGAGCTGATCGGGACATGAACTCCTCCTTTTCCGCCCCTGCCCTTACCCGCTTGCCGCAACTTTCACTCTCCAAGGTAGCGCTCGCGAACGGTGGGCGCCATAACAAATATGCGCGGGGGAACGTTACGCAGCGACAGGCTCGCGCCGTTTGCGCGTGCGCTTCGCTTTTACCGGCTTCACCGGCTCGACCAGCTCGGCGAGGAAACGGCCGGTGTGGGAAGACTCCACTGCGGCAACCTGCTCGGGGGTGCCGGTGGCGACCACCTCTCCCCCCTCTTCACCTCCGTCGGGGCCGAGGTCGACGAGCCGGTCGGCGGTCTTGATCACGTCGAGGTTGTGCTCGATCACGACAACGGTGTTGCCAGCGTCAACGAGGCGACCCAACACCTCAAGCAGCCGCTGCACGTCGGCAAAGTGGAGACCGGTCGTCGGCTCGTCGAGGATGTAGAGGGTGTCGCCGGTGGCTACTTTGGAGAGCTCGGTCGCCAGCTTCACCCGCTGCGCCTCACCACCAGAGAGGGTGGTTGCCGGCTGGCCGAGGCGGATGTAGTCGAGGCCGACGTCGTGCAAGGTCCGTAGCCGGCGGGCGATCTTCGGGACGTTCTCGAAGAACCCGACTGCCTCCTCGACCGACATCTCGAGCACGTCGGCGATGCTCTTGCCTTTGAAGCGGACCTCCAGCGTCTCGCGGTTGTAACGCTTGCCGTGGCACTGCTCGCAGGGGACGTAGACGTCGGGCAGGAAGTGCATCTCGATCTTGATCTGGCCGTCGCCCTTGCAGACCTCACAGCGCCCGCCCTTGACGTTAAAGCTGAAGCGACCCGCCTTGTAGCCGCGCGCCCGCGCCTCCTGGGTCTGGGTGAAGAGCTGACGGATGTGATCGAAGATCTTCGTGTAGGTGGCCGGGTTAGAGCGCGGCGTGCGACCGATCGGTGATTGGTCGATGTTGATGATCTTGTCGATCTGGCCGAGCCCGTCGATGCCGTCGTGGGCGCCGGGCCGCAGTTTCGCCTGGTGCAACCGGTTGGCGACCGCGTGGTGCAGGGTCTCGTTGACCAGGGTCGACTTGCCCGAACCGGAGACGCCGGTGACGCAGCAGAAGACGCCGAGCGGGATCGCCACGTCGATCCCCTTCAGGTTGTGTTCGCGGGCGCCACGCACCAACAGTGCTCCGCGCGGCTCTCGACGCTTGGCCGGAATCTCGATCATGCGCTTGCCGGAGAGGTACTGGCCGGTCAGCGAGGCAGGGTCCTTCGCAACGGCGGCCGGGGTGCCGGCGGAGATCACGTGGCCGCCGTGTTCGCCGGCGCCGGGGCCGAGGTCGACGAGGTGGTCGGCGGCGCGCATCGTCCCCTCGTCGTGCTCGACAACGATCACGGTGTTGCCGAGGTCGCGTAGCCGGTCCAGGGTCGCGATCAGCTTCTCGTTGTCGCGCTGGTGCAGGCCGATCGAGGGCTCGTCGAGCACGTACATCACCCCGACCAGGCTAGAGCCGATCTGCGTCGCCAGCCGGATTCGCTGCGCCTCTCCACCGGAGAGCGAGCGGGCCGAGCGGTCCAGCGAGAGATAGCCGATGCCGACGTTCTCGAGGAAGGCGAGCCGTTCGGTGATCTCGCGCACGATCAGTCGCGCGATCGCCCGCTCGGTCTCGGTCAGCTCGAGAGCAGCGATCCACTCGGCCGCCGCCCGCGCCGAAAACCCGGTGTACTCGGCGATGCTGATCCCACCAACCTTGACCGCGAGGGTCTCCGGCCGCAGCCGTGCGCCGTCGCACTGCGGACAGGGCTGCTCGGCCATGTAGCCCTCGATCCGCTCGCGGTTGGTCTCCGAGTCGGTCTCCTCATAGCGGCGTTGCAGCTGGTTGACTATCCCCTCGAAACGCACCTTGTAGGAGCGGCGGCGGCCGAAGCGGTTGGTATAGGTGACCTGGTGGCGCTCGCCGCCGGTGCCGTAGAGGAAGACCTCTTTCTCGGACTTCTTCAGCTTCGACCAGGGCTTGTCGGCGTCAACCCCATAGTCGTCGGCCACGGCTGCAATCAAGCGCCGCCAGTAAGCGGTGACACCCCGATTCCACGGCTGCAGCGCCCCTTCGTTCAGCGAGAGGGTCGGATCGGGAACCACCAGCTCGGGGTCGATGACCCGCTGGAAGCCGAGCCCGTGGCAACGCTCACAGGCGCCGTGTGGCGAGTTGAACGAGAAGATCCGCGGCTCCAGCTCGGGGATCGAGGTGCCGCACTCGAGGCAGGCGAACTGCTCGCTGAAGAGCATCGTCTCGCCGGAATCGCCGACCATCTCGACTTCGACCAGACCGGCGGCGAGTCCCGCCGCAGCCTCGACCGACTCAGAGAGACGGCGGCGCAGGTT
>DATNGU010000055.1:0-3789 GCA_035605775.1 Solirubrobacterales bacterium
GCCGCCGCCGCACGACCAGTGAAAGGAAGTGAAGGAACTGAACGTTTTCGTTGATCTGCCTGTCTCCGAGCTACTCGACGAGATCGAGGAGCGGGGGACTATCGAAGAGAGCGCTCTCGAGGCGCTCGCGCTGGAGCACGACCTCGGTGAGGACGATGTCGTTGCGCTGCGGACCGAGCTCGAGGAGCGCGGTGTCGAGATCGTCGCGCCCGAGGTCCAGCACGAGGCCGATCACTCCCACATGCCGACCGACTCGCTCGGGCTGCTCATGCGCGACGCGGGACGCTTCGCGCTGCTCACCGCGGCCGAGGAGGTCGAGCTCTCGAAGCGCGTCGAGCGCGGTGACCTGGCGGCGAAGGAGCGGATGATCAACTCCAACCTCCGCCTCGTCATCTCCATCGCGAAGCGCTACCAGGGCCACGGAGTGCCGCTGGGCGACCTCGTCCAGGAAGGCGTGATCGGACTCAACCGCGCTGTCGAGAAGTTCGACTGGCGGCGCGGCTTCAAGTTCTCGACCTACGCAACCTGGTGGATCCGCCAGGCCTGCCAGCGTGCCGTCTCGAACCAGTCGACCACGATCCGCGTCCCGACGCATGTGCACGAGCGCCGGCTGAAGCTGAGCCGCGCCGCGGCACGGCTCGAGACGAAGCTGGGTCGCCAGGCGACCCGCGAGGAGCTCGCCGAGGCCGCAGGCCTGGAGCTCCGGCACGTCGAGGAGGCCCTGGACGCGGCCGAGGCTCCCGTTTCGCTCAATCAGAGCCTGGGCGACGGAGCCGACGGCGGCGAGCTCGGCGATCTGTTCGGCGACCCGACCTCCGGCGATCCCGCCGAGGAGGCGTCCGACTCGATCTCGCGGCTCGAGGTGCGCAAGGCGCTGCAGAAGCTGCCGGAGCGGCAGCGGCGGGTGCTCGAGCTGCGCTTCGGCTTCGACGGCGAGTCTGCTTCGCTCGAGGCGATCGGCAAGGAGCTCGGGCTCACTCGCGAGCGGGTGCGCCAGCTGGAGGCCGCGGCGATGACGGCGCTGGCCGCCGAGCTCGACGCGGATCTCGCCCGAGCCGCCTAAGAAGGAGTTCCCAAGGGTGACGGGCCGGTTCCTCTAAACCGGCCCGGCCCTCGGGCCGTAAGATCCGGGTACTCCGAGTGAAAGGGTCATGCATGAAAACAGCTCTCGCAGCGCTTGTAGTCTCCGCGTCCCTGCTCGTCGCGTCGGCGGCCTTCGGCAGCTCGTCGGCGACCACCCTCAAGGGCACCGTCGGCCCCGGCTTCACCATCTCGCTGAAGAAGGCCGGGAAGACAGTCAAGACCCTCAAGGCGGGTACGTACAAGTTCAGCATCGCCGACAAGTCCGACATCCACAACTTCGCCCTCAAGGGTGCGATGAAGAAGACCTTCACCAGCGTGAGCTTCACCGGCAACAAGACGGTCAAGATCAAGCTGAAGAAGGGCAAGTACACGTACTACTGCGCGCCCCACGCCTCGACCATGCACGGGAGCTTCACGGTCAAGTAGCCGGCCGGTTGTCGGGACCGGGCCGAGCCGGTCCCGACTAGGCTCCGCCGAATGTCTTACGGCGAAGCGGTCGTCCTGGGCATCGTCCAGGGCCTGACGGAGTTCCTCCCGATCTCGAGCACGGCGCACCTCCGGATCGTCCCGGCGTTCGTCGGGTGGTCCGATCCCGGCACGGCGTTCACGGCGGTCGTGCAGCTCGGGACCCTCCTCGCCGTGCTCATCTTCTTCCGCGCCGACCTTCTGCGGATTGTGGTCGCCTGGCTCGGCGGGCTTCGCAACCCGGCGCGCCGGAACTTCGACTACCGGATGGGCTGGTACCTGATCATCGCGACGATACCGATCGTCATCTTCGGGGCTGCTTTCTCGCACTCGATCGAGAAGGGCGCTCGAGACCTCTTCCTGATCGGGTCCACGCTCATCGCGTTCGGGTTCGTCTTGTTGCTCGCCGACCGGATCGGCAGCAAGCGCCGCCAATTCGAGAGCATCCGGCCGAAAGACGGGGTGATAGTCGGACTGGCACAGGCGTTCGCACTGATTCCCGGCGTCTCGCGCTCGGGGGCGACTATCTCGGCGGGGCTCTTCCGGGGGCTCAACCGCCAGGCGGCCGCGCGGTTCGCCTTCCTGCTCTCGATCCCGGCTGTGCTGCTCAGCGGCCTCTACGAGTTTCGCCACTACTTCGAGGCAGGCCATCGGAACCTGGGCGGGGGCCAGCTCGTGGTCGCGACCGCGCTCGCGTTCGTGGTCGGCTACGCGTCGATCGCTTTCCTCCTCCGCTACCTCGCCCGCCACAGCCTCATCCCGTTCGTGATCTACCGAGTGGTGCTGGGCTGCATCGTCCTCAGCCTCGCCGCGGCCGGGACGATCCACTGACGATCAGGCTGGAGGAGTCGACGGTCTCGTAGTCAGCTTGACCGTGACGGTGTGGCTCTGGCCGCCGCGGGTGTACGTGACCTCGATCGTGTCGCCAGGCTTCTTCGAGGAGATCGCAGACTGAACGCTGTCGATCGTCGAGACCTGGTTTCCGTCGATAGCGGTGATCACGTCACCGGCCCTGAGGCCCGCCTTGGCCGCAGGGGTTCCCGGCACGACTTGAGCCAGGCGCGCATTAGACGCGGTCGAGTCGAGCTTGACGCCGAGGTAGGCGTGCTGGGCCTGTCCGGTCTGGAGGATCTGCGTGACGACATTCTTGACGGTCGCGGAGGGGATCGCGAAGCCGACGCCCTCGTTTCCACCCGAGTCGCTCTTGATCTGCGTATTGACGCCGATCACATGCGCGCTCGAGTCGAGCAGCGGCCCGCCCGAGTTGCCGTGGTTGATCGCGGCATCGGTCTGGATCGAGTCGGATATGGCGAAGCCGTTGGGCGAGTTCATCTCGCGGTGGAGCGCGCTGACGATCCCGCTCGTGAGGGTCTCAGCCAGGCCGAACGGCGCGCCGATGGCGACGACCGGATCTCCGACCGACAGCTGCTTCGAGTCGCCGAGCGCCAGCGGATGGAGCTTGGACGACGGGGCGTCCACCTTGATCACGGCGAGGTCCGTCGAAGGGTCTGCGCCCACGAGGCTCGCGGAGTAGCTCGAGCCGTCGGACAGCGCGACGCGAATAGACGAGGAGTCCTGGACGACGTGGTAGTTGGTGACGACGTTGCCGTTGGAGTCGTACACGAAGCCGGAGCCCTGGGCCTGTCCCTCGGGCACCGTCACGGTGATCTCCACCACGCCCTTGTTGGCGGACCGGTAGATCTGCGCGGCATCGAGGCCGGTAGCGCTCACGGCCGGCTGGGCCGAGACGGTTACCTCGCGAACGATGGTTCTGGTCGTGGAGTGGTTGGATACGCCCGCATAGACGGCGATACCCGCTCCGGCGCCGACGGCGATGGCCGCCGCGCCAGTTCCGATCAGTGTGGTTGCTCTTCGCATGAGGACAATCTGAGCACCGGTTTCTAAGAAGCAGATGAGAAGTCGCTAAGAAGAAGTTGAGAGGACAGCTTTGTTACATAGTCCTTACATGTCTCTTACCCGGCTCTTAGAGCGATCTGGAAGGTTGAGGTTCGCGTGAGATCCATCCTTTCCGTGACATCGGTCGCCGCCGCCCTCATGGCGGCGGCGACCTGCGCCGTCCAGTCGGCTTCGGCCACGGCCCCGGAAAGGAAACCCAGCCTCTCCGCGCTCTCGCGCTACGCCGGCTTCAAGTCCACGACCTTCTCGCGGGCCAAGACGGCGGACGAGATCCCGCCTGTCTGGCCCACCTTCTCGCTCGTGGGCGCGACGACCGGCGAGCCG
>DATNGU010000056.1:0-2176 GCA_035605775.1 Solirubrobacterales bacterium
GCCGAGCGAGTGGACGAGGTAATAGACGACGTCTGCACCTTCCAGGGCCGCGGCGACGCCATCGCCGCTCGCCGCGTCTGCGACCAGCCAGCGGGCGCCGGGCTCGTCACGCGCGGTGCGCGAGACCGCGGTCAGCTCGTGCTCGGCCAGCAGGGGGACGAGCGCTCGACCGACGACGCCGGTTGCGCCGAAGACGGCGACGTTCACGAGTCCCGGCTCCGCAGCAGGAGCTCGAAGTAGCGCCGGCTGACCGCGGCATGGAAGGGACTCTGCCCCTTCGCGTAGAGCATCCCTGTCCACGGCGGTGCACCTGCGCGGGCGGCGAGCCGCGGCAGATACTCCTCGACCATGACGCTGAGCTCCTGCTGATCGCCCTCGGGTCGCTGTGCGAGCGTGACGGCACCGCCGGCTCGGAGCGCGAGCAGTCCACCCTGGATCGCGTGTCGGCAGCTGACCAGCCCGCCGTCGAACGAGAGCTCCGGCGGCCCGAAGGTGAGCAGCGTCGCACCGCCGAGCAGCTTCAGCTTCCCTCCGCCGCCCGACCAGCTCGCGCGGACGCCGCCGCGGGTGAAGCGGTCGACCGCCTGCCAGTAGGTGACACCGAGCGTGCGGGCGCCGGCCTCGGACGCCTCGACCACGGGCTCCGCCACGAGCACCCGCTGGCGCGACTCGAAGCCGCCGGATTCGAGCACGTGCTCCGATGTCTCCCAGCCGGTCACGCTGCCAGCACCATCGGCGAAGGGTAGTCGGCCCTGCTCGAGCTCTAGCGAAGTGCATCCAACGAGCGCGAGGGCGGAGCCGCCGCCGTCAGACGCCCCGGGAGCACCGAGGCTCCCGGGGCGTCCCAGCATCAGTCGTTAGGCGCGAAGGGTACGGCCGCCGTGGCCGCGATCCACAACGAGGCGATAGATCACGAGGAGAACGATGGCGCCGACAATCGCCGTAAGCCAGGTGGAGATGTCGAAGAACTCGTCGAGCGGGTGAGCGTCGAACAAAGCGGCGGCGATGAAGCCGCCGAGCAGCGCACCCACGATCCCGATGATCGCAGTGACGATGATCCCGCCAGGGTCGTCACCCGGCATGATCGCCTTCGCGATCACTCCCGCGATCAGACCCAAAACGATGAACGCGATGATTCCCATGCCGTTCCTTTCGTCGAGATTGCGCGACGATTGTTCCCACCGCAGGGTGAGGTGAAACTCCCTTGCACTCACGTCTTTCGACGCTGCGCTTAGCGCATCTGTGCCCTCGCTGCCTCCTCTTTGACGGTTCGTCTTAGCGATCAAGTTGCTAGATCAACGAGGAACGGCCAGGGCGACCAATACCCAGGTGGGCGACCTTCTGGTCAGCGACCAGCCAGCCCGGTCGGCCCCATGGTTGAACGGCCGACCGCCTGGGTCGGTACCAGTGATGCCCCGATGCGCACATCTCTGGGAACGAAGTCGGCGCCTTGGCGGTCTCGTCGCGCTGGGAGGCCCACTACAGCTCCCGTATCCATGGGGATCATGCGCGACCCCGGCCAACAGCGTCGGCGTTCCGGCCCCTGGTTCCCCCTTCGCCAGACTCGCCTGAGGCTGCGGCAGGGCGCCACCTGGTACTAGCCGACGAGCAGCTTGAAGCCGTGATCCCAGGCGCCGCGGAGGCCGCCGATCTTCACCCACACGATGCAGATCGCCTCAAGCTCCCGTGAGCCCTCGATGCCGCCGATGTCAACGATGTCCGACCAACCGAAATCGGCCAGCAGGTCGGTGACGGTGCGTTTCGCCCCGGCGTCGTTCCCCGCAATCAGCATTGTCGGCTGTCCTTCGCTGAAATTGGGGTCGACGAAGTACGGGTTGCCGATGATGTTGAACGCCTTGACGACCTTGGCGTGGGGCAACGCGCGCTGGACACGCTCGCCGAGCGAGTCCTCGCCACTGATCGAAAGCTTGGGTGGGAAGCCGGCCGAGAAGTCGAGCGGATTCATCGCGTCGATCACGACCTTGCCGGCAAAGCTATCTCGGCCCGCGTCGGCGATCACCTCCTCTGCCGCGTCACCAAGAACGGCGAGAACCACGAGTTCCCCGGCGGCGGCCGCCTCGGCAAACGTGCCCGCCTGAATCCCCGCTCCCTCTGCAGCCAGCCATTCGCGCAGCTCCGGCTTCTCGGGGTCGCGCGACCCGATTGTGACCTCATG
>DATNGU010000057.1:0-4492 GCA_035605775.1 Solirubrobacterales bacterium
TTGCCCATCTGGGCCAGCCGCCGCATCGTCTCCCGGTATTCCCTCGCCGCCGCCAACACGATGCGACGCCGCTCCCCCTCGCTGCAGCCGCGGTCGCGCCCGGCCAGCGAGAAGCTGGCGACAAGCCGCTTGACGTCCCACTCCCATGGCCCCGGCAGCGTCTCGTCGAAGTCGTTGAGATCGAAGACGAGCCGCCGCTCGGGGGATGCGAAGGCGCCGAAGTTGGAAAGGTGGGCGTCGCCGCAGAGCTGAACCTCGAAGCCGGACCGCGGGGTCGGGGCGAGATCCGCCGCCATCACCGCGGCGGCGCCGCGGTAGAAGGTGAACGGCGAGGCCAGCATCCTTTCGTAGCGCAGGGGAATGAGGCGACCCAGGCGCGAGCTGGCCTGATGCTCGAGCAGCTCGACCGGATCGGGGCGATCGCTCGCCGGCTTCCACTCGCCGTGGCTGGAGCGCGGGGCCGCCGCGCGGGCGGCCTTGCCGGCGGCGGCACGCTCGTCGGGCGATCCGGGATGGCGCTGGATCGAGTCGGCCATCGGTCAGGCGATGGCAGGATCTGGGAGCGGAGGATCAGGGCCCGCCTGCAGCTCGTCGAAGCGCCGGGTCGGCAAGCGCCGGGCGGTCCAAAACGAGGCCAGGACGAGGAACGCCGCAAAGAGGAAGGCGGTCTTCAGCGCCTTCAGCTGCGCGTCTTCGTAGTTCTCGACCAGGGCGTCGGTGCTCGCGGGGTCGATGCCCTTCGCCTTGGCCACCGCGCGCACTTCTTCGGAGGCGACGAAGCTCCCACCCGCGCTGAGCTGAACCTCGACCTGGCCTTCGACGTCGGCTGAGATCCGCGGATCGTCGGCGATGTTCGAGGTGAAGGCGAAGATCAGGCCGCTGATCACGATCGCGCCGAGCAGCGCCGTCCCGAGCGAGGAGCCGAGTTGCTGAGCCGTGTTCTGCAGCCCGCCCGCCTCGCTGCGGTCGGCGTCTCCGACCGCCGACTGGACCACGTTGCCGAGCTGGGAGACGATCAGGCCCATGCCGATTCCGAGCACCCCGGTCGCCGCTAGAAAGGCTCCGCTGTCCAGTTCGGGCTCGATCGTCCCCAGCAGCATTGCGATGGCGGCGAGGACGACCAGAAGCCCGACGCGCACCAGAGCCCGTGGGGCAAAGCGCTTGGCCAGGGCGGAGCCGGCGATCGCGGCGAGGAAGAGCCCGGCCGACGCCGGCAGCATCTGCACGCCGGTTTCGAGCGCATCGAGGCCCTGGACGATCTGCAGGTAGAGCGGGATGGTGAAGAAGATCCCCATCAGGATCAGGTTCTGAGCGAGCAGCATCGAGATGCCGCCGCGCAGCGCGCGGATGCGCAACATCCCGAGGTGGACCAAGGGCGCCAGGCCGTGCTCCTCGCGTCGCCGCTCCCAGGACACGAAGCCGCCGAGGACCAGCGCGCCGGCGGCGATCACGAACGGGGTCAGGGAAAAGCCGAAGGGCTCGACCGGCGAGGCGCGCGGCGCCAGCCAGCCCCAGTTGCTCGCCTGCAGGACGCCGAAGACGATTAGCGCAAGGCCCGAGGCGGAGAGCACGCTGCCGACCCAGTCGAGCCCGGGCGCCCCCTGCTCGCGCACCGGCTCGCGGATCATCCGCGTGCCGAACAGGATGCTGATCGCGACGACGACCTCGCCGACGAAGACGAGCCGCCAGGTGAAGTCGGTGGTCATCCAGCCACCGAGGATCGGGCCGACTGCGATGCCGGCGCCGGCAACGCCCCCGAGCGCGCCGTAGGCGATCGCCCGGTCGGCCCCCTTGTAGTTGCCGGCGACGAGGGCGACGAGGGCCGGCATCACGAGCGCCGCGCCGACCCCCTCGAGGATCGACCAGCCGAGCATCAGACTGGGGACGCTCCAGGAGGCGGCGGTCAAGCCGGAGCCGATGCCGTAGATGACGAGGCCGACGGCGAAGGCGCGGCGCCGGCCCCAGAGGTCGCCGAGCTTGCCGCCGGTCAGCATCAGTCCGGCCATCACCAGGGCGTAGAGGGCGATCACCATCTGGATCGTCGTCACCGTGGTGTCGAAGTCCTCGACCAGCTGGGAGATCGCGACGTTCATCACCGCCTGGTCGAGAACCATCAGGAACTGCGCCGCCGCCAGGACCACCAGGACTCCCCACTTCGCCATGTATCCGACTTGCCTTTCGTTCGGTTGGGGCTAAGGGCCCTTGACGGCGACGGTCAACGCTAGCTCCAGCCACTTGAAATGGCAATCGACCTCGGCGAAGCCGACGCCGCAGAGCCATTCCATCTGCTCGAAGAGGTCGGCGAGCCGGTCCGACGGATCGTCCTCGACGCGGCCGATCTCGCGACGGAAACGCTCGTGCAGCTGCTGGGTCGGCGAGCGGACCAGATCGAGGTTGGCGAACACTCCGCCAGGGACGAGCAGGCCGTGGACTTCGCCGAACAGCTGCCGCTTGCGTTCGTCCTCGAGGTGGTGGAGCGCCAGCCCGGAGACGACTGCCTCGTACGGACCGGTCTCGGCCAGAGGCGAGGCGAGGTCGCGCATTCGCAGCTCGAGGGCGGAGTCGTCGCCGAGAAGGTCGGCGGCGCGATCGAGCATCGGCTTCGAGGAATCGACCCCGACGCCGAGCGCCGACGGGTACCGTCCGTGAACCAGGCGCAACAGCCGGCCGTCGCCGGTGCCGAGGTCGAGGAAGCGGTCGACGCGGTCGGGCAGCGCCGCCAGCAGCAGCTCTTCCGCGGTGCCCCGGTGCGGGATCTCACGCGAGAGGTACTCGGTGACCCGGTCCGAGTCCGCCCACTCACTCGCCACGTCGACCCCCCGGGACGGTCAGTTCCTTCGGCTCGACGTTGCGGCGCGCGCTGGAGATCTGCGAAGAGTACGGCCGGCCGGTGTAGCTTGCGGGGATGCACCGGGGGGACGGGTGAGGGCGCTCGTGCAGCGGGTCAGCCAGGCGGCGGTAGACGTCGAGGGTGAGCGGGTGGCGCAGATCGGGCCGGGGATGCTGGTCCTGCTCGGAGTTGGCCGCGACGACAGCGCCGAGGAGGCCGACCGGCTGGCCGAGAAAATGCGGGCGCTGCGCATCTTCGACGACGCCAAGGGCCGGATGAACGAGCCGCTGGGAGAGCGCGAGGTGCTCTGCATCAGCCAGTTCACGCTGTACGGGGACGCCCGCAAGGGCAACCGGCCCAGCTACACCGGTGCCGCCCCGGCCGAGCTGGCAGAGCCGCTCTACGACCGCTTCTGCGAGCGCCTCGGCGCGGCCAAGGGGGTCTTCGGCGCCTGCATGGGTGTCGCCCTGGTCAACGACGGCCCGGTGACGTTGCTGGTCGAAGCTTGAGGCGCTGGAATACTCCCCTCGTGGAGCAGCCAGTCGAACGCAGCGGAGCGGTCGGAGTCGAAGGACGGCGGCTGGCCTGGCGATCGGTGGGCGAGGGCTCGCCCATGCTGCTCATCACCGGCTACTCGGGCGCTGCCGCGGGCTGGGACCCGGAGTTTCTCGCGGCGCTGGGGCGCTCGTTCGAAGTGATCTGCCCGGACAATCGCGGGATGGGCGACTCGCAGCTGGGGAAGCTGGACGAGCCGCTGACGATCGACGCGATGGCAGCGGACGTCGAGGCGCTGCTCGACGCGCTTGAGATCGACCGCCTGCCGGTCGCCGGCTGGTCGATGGGCGGCTTCATCGCCCAGGCGCTGGCCGCACGGGCGCCGGACCGGGTCGAGGCACTGGTGCTGCTCGGAACCAACCCGGGCGGCGCGACGTCCGTGCCTGCAGACCCGGATGCCATGGCGCGACTGACCGACCACTCCGGCACGCCGCGGGAGCAGGCGACCCGGTTGATCGAGCTGCTCTTCCCGCCCGCGGTGGCGGCTGAGATGGATCGGAGCGCCGGCGACCTGGTGGCCGAAGCGCGGGCCGAGCTGACCCCGGCGGCGCTCCGCGCGCAGCAGCAGGCGCTGAACACCTGGACCGGCGTGGACGCACCCCGTCCCGGGGACGGTCCCCCGCTCCCCGTCCTCGCCGCCTGCGGTACCGAAGACGCCGTGATCAACCCCGAGAACACCAGCCGGCTGGCCGCCCGCTGGGACAACTGCCGGGTCGAGCGCTTCGAGCGCTGTGGGCACGCCTTCATGGCGCAGGAGCCGGGGCGACTCGCCGAGCTGATTACGTCCTTCCTGCGCGATGAGCAATCTCGCTGAGAACGAAAATCTGGCTCTGACTACGCGGCTCGAGGGATCGATCGTCGTCCTCGAGCCACTCACGGCGGAGCACGCGGATGAGCTCTGGGAGGCGGCGCAGGCGCCGGAGATCTGGGGCTGGCTGGCAAACCTCGATCGGCGCGAGCGCTTCGACCTCTGGATGCAGCTGACCCTCGACGCGATCAAGTCGGGCCGCGAGGGTCCCTTCACGACCCGCGAACGGGAGAGCGGCCGGGTCATCGGTAGCAGCCGCTACCTCAACGTGCGGCGGGCGGATCGGGCGCTCGAGATCG
>DATNGU010000058.1:0-3526 GCA_035605775.1 Solirubrobacterales bacterium
AAATTGAACGCGGAGGCGCGCGCCGAACCCGGCGGCGCCGCCAACCTGGAGCTTGGCTACCTGCTTGGCGCAGCTCAGAGTGGTGCCGACGGCACCGACGGGATCCACGCCGAGCTGATCCGCCGCCTCTCCGCCGCCGCCCGCTACAGCCCCGACAACCGGCCCTTGTCACCACGGTTCCTACGCACCTACCGCGAAGGATTCGACGCCGGCCGCACCCTTGACTGAGCGTGTTAGGGTGCTCTCGACTCACGGCGTGGGGAACTCCGGTGTGAATCCGGGGCTGACGCGCAGCGGTATGGGTGACGACTGACCTGTAGTCCCACTGGGCCCGAAGACGGGGTCCGGGAAGGGTGGTCAGGAGGACGATCCCGAGCCCGAATATCCGGCCGAGAGTCGCAAGGAGGTTCGCCTCGCGACTAGGCGGCCGGCTCACTCGACACATTTGTGCGCGTGCGTCGCCGCCCTTGAAAAAGGAGATGGCGATGAAGCCGGGGAGCGTCCTTCATAGGCGCCACCAGCGCGCCGACGGCGGCTTCCCGGCGATTCCCGGGGGCGAGTCCAACTCGCAGAGCACCGGCCTCGCCACCGTCGCCCTGCGGGTCGCGGGGATCGGTCCCCGCGTGGCGACGGCGACTGGCCTCAGCCCGCTCGACTACCTGTCTTCTCTCTCGCGACGCGACGGCTCGATCCCTTACGACACAGGCAGCTCGCCCACCCCCGTCTGGAGCACGGCCCAGGCTCTGCTGGGATTGACGGCGCGATCCAAGCTGCTCGACTTGGGCCCCGGCCACGCACCCGGCTTGAATACGCTGTCCGGACCACGACTTCGATGGAGGATTCGACTTGACTGAGCAGCTCTGGGGTGGCGAGACCACTAAGGCCGTCGACAACTTCCCCGTCTCCGGTGGGCGGGTCCCGGTTCCCGTCGTCCGCTGGCTGGGTCGCCTGAAGGGCGCCGCGGCACGGGCCAACGGCGAGCTGGGCGAATTAGACGCCGACCTCGCGATCGCGATTGCGGAAGCGGGCGACGCGGTGGCCGCCGGCGAGCACGACGACCAGTTCCCCGTCGATGTCTTCCAGACCGGCTCTGGTACCTCCTCGAACATGAACGCCAACGAGGTGATCGCGAACCTCGCCGGCGACGCGGCCCATCCCAACGACCACGTCAACATGGGCCAGTCCTCCAACGACGTCTTCCCCTCGGCGGTCCATCTGGCGGCCCTGGCTGAGGTGACCCATGACCTGCTGCCGGCGATGGATGCACTGCAGGCGGCGCTGGGGGAGAAGGCTGAGCGCTTTGCCGACGTGGTCAAGGCTGGCCGCACCCACCTGATGGATGCGGTGCCGGTGACGCTGGGCCAGGAGTTCGGTGGCTACTCGGCCCAGGTGCGGCTCGGTATCCAGCGGATCGAGGGAACGCTACGGCGGGTCGGTCAGATCCCGCTCGGCGGAACGGCCACCGGAACCGGCCTCAACACGCACCCGGAGTTCGCGGCAAAGGTGCGGGAACTGCTGGCCGAGGAGACCGGCCTGGTGATCTCCGAGCCGCTCGACCCCTTCGAGGCGCAGGGCAACCGCGACGCGCTGGTCGAGCTATCCGGCGCGCTCAAGGTCTACGCCGTCTCGCTAAACAAGATCGCCAATGACCTGGCGCTGATGGGCTCGGGTCCGCGCGCTGGGCTGGCCGAGCTGCGTCTGCCCGAGTTGCAGAAGGGCTCCTCGATCATGCCGGGTAAGGTCAACCCAGTGATCCCCGAGGTGGTGATCCAGGTTGCCGCCCAGGTAATCGGCAACGACACCGCGATCACCGTTGCCGGCAGTCAGGGCCAGTTCGAGCTCAACGTGCGGGTGCCTCTTATCGCCCGCAACCTGCTCGACTCGGTGAAGCTGCTCGCCTCGGCCTCACGGTTGCTGAACGAGAAATGCGTCGCCGGCATCGAGGCCAACGAGGAGATGGCCGAGCGCCACGCCGAGGCGACCCTGGCAACGGCCACCGCGCTCAACCCCCACATCGGCTACGACCGCGCCGCCGACATCGTCAAGGCAGCTGCGGAGTCAGGGCGCTCATTGCGCGAGGTCGCCCTCGAGCAGGGGGTCGAGCCCGCGGTGCTCGAGGCGGCACTCGACCACCGCCGCATGGCCCGCCCGCACGAGTAACGCAACGCCGCTGGCGGATTTTCCCCTCCCATAACCCGGGGAAAGCCGCCAGCGGCGCAGCTCAAGAGCGCGGCCCGTCGATCAGCAGCTCGAGGTGCGCCTACCCCTGCAGGGTTACGAAGCGCTCCTCGGTCAGCTCCAGAACGGCGAAGGCGGGGCCCTCGCGGGTGTTGCCCGAGTCCTTGACGCCGCCGTAGGGCATCTGGTCGGCGCGGAAGGTGGGGACCTCGTTGATCAGCACCCCGCCGAACTCGAGCGCGTCCGCCGCCTCGAGGCCGCGACCGACGTCGCGGGTGAAGACGCCCGCCTGCAGGCCGAACTTGGAGTCGTTGGCCATTTGCAGCGCCTCGGCGAAGTCCGAGTAGCGGTCGATCGTCGCCACCGGGCCGAAGACCTCCTCGCACCAGACCTTGGCCTCGCGTGGCGGCGCGCCGAGCAGGGTCGGGGCGAGGCAGCGGCCGTCGTCGACGAGCTCGCCGCCGGTGAGGAGCTCGGCCCCGCCGGCGACCGCCTCGTCGACCCACTCCTTGACGCGGTCGCGGTCGCCGGGGGTGATCAGCGGCCCGACGTCGGTCTCGGGGTCGAGCGGATCGCCGACCCGCAGCGATCTCGTTTTGGCGACGAGGCGCTCGACGAAGGCATCTGCGACGTCCTCGTGGACGAGCACCCGCTGGATCGAGATGCAGCTCTGCCCGGCGTGCGAGAAGGCGTGCAGCTTCGCCTTGTCGGCGGCCATCTCCCAGTCGCCGTCGGAGTGGACGATCAGCGGCGCGTTGGAGCCAAGCTCGAGGTTGACCTTCTTGTGCGGGACGCGGCTGCGGATGCCCCAGCCGACGCCGGCCGAGCCGGTGAAGCTGAGCGCCCTGGTCAACTCGTGCTCGACGATCGCGTTGCCGACCTCCGAACCGGGGCCGGGGACGACGCTGAGCCAGCTCTGCGGCAGGCCCGCCTCGACCAGGATCGCGGCCAGCTTCAGCGCCGAGATCGGGGTCTGCCCGGCGGGCTTGAGGACGACAGCGTTGCCGGCGGCGATCGCCGGTCCGAGCTTGTGCGCAACCAGGTTGAGCGGGAAGTTAAAGGGGCTGATCGCGCCGACCACGCCGAAGGGGACGCGCAGCATCACGCCGAGCTTGCCGGCGCCCGCGGCGGAGGCCTCCATCGGCACCGTGCCACCGCTCAGCTTGCGCGCCTCGACCGCGGAGAAGGCGAGGGTGTCGACGCAGCGGCCCGCCTCCGCCTCCGCCGTCTTCAGCGGCTTGCCTGCCTCGGCGGCGATCGTCAAGGCCAGATCTTCGATGCGCTCGCCGACCAGCGCGGCGGCGCGGTCCAGCACCGCGGCGCGCTCGTGCTGGGGAAAGTCGGCTGA
>DATNGU010000059.1:0-5285 GCA_035605775.1 Solirubrobacterales bacterium
CGCCCCAGAGCCCCCCGCTGTCGCCTGAGTCGAGCGTTCCGACAAAGGCGGTGCGGCCACTGGGATGGGCTGCGTCGCGCTCGTAGAGATAAAGGTTGGGCTGGCCGGCGGTGGGCGATTTGTGTTCTGCATTTTCGCCCGTCAGCACGCCCTGGGCGACGAAGTAGGCGTGGGAGCCGTCGCCCGAGACTGCGGCGATCCCGTTGTAGACGTTCGCCCCGTCTCCGGGGGTGGGACCGCCGGCGCCGGCGGAGACCTGCACCAGGCGCTGGCCGGCGGGCAAGCCCGAATCGTAGAGGTAGAGGTCGCAGCCCGGGTTGGCTGCCGTCAGACTGCACTCGCCACCGCTATCGAGGTCTGAGTCGGCGAGCTGGCGGTTGGTGGTGAAGTAGACCTTGGTGCCGTCGACCGAGGCGCCCTGGTAGAGGTCGTCGCCTTCGCCGCTGCAGGGTGGTGAGACGCGACTGCACTCCGAGCTGAAGAGTTCCTCGATCTGAACACCTTCGCTGCTCTCCAGGCGCTCGAGAATGCGCAGCTTGTTGGCGTCGGCGTCGCAGTCGCCGCTGACGGGCTGCGCGGGGCGGGCGGAAAGGTAGACCCGCGAGCCGTCGGCTGAGATCGCACCCTGGTTGCGCTGGCCGTTGTGCGCCGCCGAGACGAACCCCTGCGTCAGGCCTCCGACCCGGGCGCCGCAGCTACCGCCCCAGATTTTGTCGTCGCGGTCGCGGGCGAGCAGCTCCAACGAAGGCTCGCCCACCGGGCCGGGCCGGGCGACGTAGGTGTTGTGGTCCGCTCCGTTCCCGTTTGGTTCGGGGTCGCCTGGCAAGTATGCGGTCGTCGTCGCCGCGGCCTCGGGGCCGGGTACGAAGTAGAGGTGTGAATGGTCGGCGGATGCCCCCTGGAATTTGGTTTCTTCGACGATGAACCGTGAGAATTCGTCGATGACCAGGGGCGTCATCGGTGGGGAGAGAGCCGCGAAGAATCCGCCGAGCCCGCCCCGGAAAGCCTGGGAGGTGCCGGCGTCAAGCTGCGGCAAGGTGGAGGCGATCTGAAACCAACCGGAGAAGTCCGGCGTAAAGCTGAGCGCGGGGACGTAGTGTTCCCAACCCGCCCTGAACATGCCGCCCGGGGGCGCCGTCGCCGCGGTCGTCCAACCCGAGGAGCCACGACTGGCCACGTAGGGGTCGCCCCCCACCGCGAAGACGCCGGGGGTTCCGCCCAGCGCGGCAATCGATACGAATTTTACCCGTGCACCGTCGGCTGAGACCGCCGGACCTTTGGCATTTTGAGCTCCCTTCTGGGGCGGGCTGACCATCTCGAGCGCCATGCAGTCGGGGAGGTAGGTGGTGCCGCTGGGAAGCGTTTCGGAAGTCTGCGCTTCGCGGATGGATTCATTGCCGCACACCACGTCCGCGGAGGCCGGCGGCACGGTGAGGGCGGCGATTAGCACATAGGCAACGAAGAGCAGCGAGGCCGTCAGAGGAGCGACCGCCTGAATCACTCGCGCGGCACGGCGCGCGGGGGCGTCCTCGGCGCGCTCGAGGTCGTATTCGGCCAGGGACGACGGAAATGACGCCGCCGTGCCAACTGCGGTGCGGAGCACCAAACACGTTGCCTCGAAGGCGCCTGCCCTGAGAGACGGGGTCCGATTGAGATTCTCTGCGCTCACCTTCTGCTCCTTGCTCGACGGTGTGGTTACAGATCCCGAGCTGCCTGCTGGTCAGCAGGCAGCTCGGGGTATGCCCTACGGCGCCGTCACCGCCCAGGTGCCGTAGGCAAACGAGCCCTCTCCCCAAACCAGAATCTGCACGATGGCTCCCGCCGAGGAGGCGAAGACCCCTTCTTTTCCAGCCGCGCCGACGGCAGGGAAGGCGATGCTGTGTTCGACGGCGCCATACACGCAGAGGTGCCCTTTTTCCGCCGTCGGGTTTTCCGCGCTTCCCGTGCAGGCGGGCTCCGTTACGCCTATCGGGAGGTAGTGGGGTTCGACCGACGTCGCCGTCGGGCTCAGCGGGATCGGAAAGGAGATCGAAGCGAGGAGGGGTTCTTCGAACGTCGATTCTTTGGCTTCCGCGCCTTTGGGCACCGGCCCTACGGTCCAGGCACCGGTCTCGGTCTCTTCGCTGGGCAGCGTGCCACCGGCGGTCCAGGGAGAACCCACTTCGCCCTCCTCGCCTTGCAGGCCTTCTTTGCCATTGCAGGCGAAGGTTTTGGTCGCAGAGCCCTCCTGATGGAAGCTGGAGCCGCCCAGTCCGGCGCAGTTCAGCGTACCGGTGGACTCGGTTTCGGGGATCACGCTTTTACCCGGCGCACCCGGGCTACCGGTGTTCCCCGTGGAACCCTTTTCACCGGGGGCGCCGTCGAGGCCACTACCGCCAGCTGCGCCCGCATCGCCCTTTGGACCCTGTGGACCCACGGGTCCCACAGGTCCCGCTGGCCCGGTTTTACCGCGGGGGCCCCGGGGCCCCTTCTTGGCTTTGCTCTTCGAAGCGCTTGCCAGGTAGTGATCGGCCGCAAAGGCTCCGCCGCTGAGCGCGAAGACCAGCGCTATGACCGCGATCACCCCGGCCGGGCTGAGCCGCAGTCGACTGCCTATCGCTGAAAACATATGTTGCTACCCCTCCTGTAGGTGCCGCCCGGGCTGCGGTCGGCTGTGGATACGAGCGGTTGTGTAACCCGACCCGCTTAGCCACAGTCACGGATTCGATCCGCTTTCCTCGAGACCAGCCGCCTTCCCTAGCGGCCCCTCCTGCGGGCCTCGCATTCCCCTGTAGCCCTACTGCGCGGGCCACTCGAAGTTAATAGACGCATACGAATTTGTCAAGAAATACAACAAAAACTTTCTCGGTACGTTGGCCCACCGAACGTCGCCATTCGGCCCTCGCCACGCTCTCCAAAAGGGGGGAGGCTCCGCGCAATCGATCGCGCGGAGCCTCCCCCGATGCAGGCCACCCGCTGCTAAAGCGAGCTTTGGCCTAGCTCTTGCTCCTGACTAACTCTATTTAGCGATTCCTGTTGTTTTCGGTACTTTGGCGGTGAGACTGCCGGACGCTACGTTTTTGAGGTTCGGCCCTCCGTTGATGGATGCGGTCCCTTCGCCGGAAATGCCGAGCGTTGAGATTGCGTCGGCGTTATCGGGAGTTACCGTTATCAATGGGAAGTTGACTAGGACTGTTTTGGCATTACTTGCATCACAGTCTTTGGTTGTATCTGATTTTTCCCGCAATTTATTTTTGACAACAACGTTTGTGACTGTTGCCTCTCGCGGTTCACCGACAACACCTTTTGTTTTACCGATGTGATAGGTGTATGTGTACGAATTGTCTGGGCCTGTTTCCTCGATTTCATGGATGACGCAGTTGGCGAATGTACCGCCGTAGACGCAACCAGCAGTTTTAACCGTGAAGTGCACGATGCCTGTGTGTGACGCCCCTGACGTGTTGCCTGTCAGTTTCGCAGTCGCTTCGCATTCAATGCTCGAGCCCAGGGTGTTGAATTTCACTTTACCCGTGGCTTCTTCGGTAAAGGCTTCTCCAAACGCCACGCCTCCCATCGTCCAACCGGTTCCCGTCAGTTCTTCCGCCATCGCACCAGCGGGAGCCGCGACCGCAAATGCCGCAAGCGCCATGCTGGCGAGCAGCAGAATCTTTTTAATGCTCATTATGACCTTCCCGTAGTAGTCGTTCTTCCATCCCCCGGATTGGGGATGTCCTGGTTCTTAATCGCCACGGGCCAAACGATCAAAATTTTTAGATGAAAACGCGTGAAACCCAACGCGTATTGGATTTAGGACGAGGTTTTCCCTGCAAACTGGCGTGCGAGGGAAATGCGAGTGCGCAGGTTTGCGGCCTCAGTAATTGGAGCCCAAGGGGTAAGTCCGGAGGCGGTTGAACCGCTGCTAGCCCGAGACCTTCTGGCCCAGCGTCTCGAGCATCTCCTCGACGCGGACGAACTTGACTCTGGGGCGGCCGTGGGGCTCGCCGCGGCCTACCTCGGCCTGGTCGATGGCCTGCCAGTCCTCGAAGCTGACGAAGCGGGTGCCGCGTTCGGCGAGCAGCTCCTCGACCGCGGCGGGCTCGGGGTTGGCTGGGTTGAGAAGGGTTTGCGACTCGATGTCGGCAAGCAGGTGCTGAACGGTCTCCAAGGCGTCTTTCTTGTTGGTACCAATAACGCCCGAGGGGCCGCGCTTGATCCAGCCCGCGGTGTAGTGGCCCACCTTGCGGCCGGAGTCGTGGGAGTCGAGTACGCGACCGCCCTCGTTGAGGATCAGGCCCCGCTTCTCGTCGAAGGGGACGCCCTCGATCGGGATGCCGGTGTAGCCGACGGAGCGCAGGACCAGGCCGCACTCGAGCTCTTCGCGCTCACCGGTGTCCTTGGCGCGCAGGCTGCCGCCTTCTTCGGCCAGTTCGTTGCGACCGATGACGATCTTCTCGACCTTGCCGTCACCCTGGATCTCGACCGGGGAGGCGAGGAAGCGCAGGACGATTCGCTGACGCTTGCCCTCGGGCTGGCGCTGGGAGAACTCACGCAGCGTCTCGACGTTGACGCGGGTGGTCTTGTCGGCCTCGTCGGACTCCAGGTAGGCGGCGCTGGCCTCGTCGAGCTCGACCTCGGCCGGGTCGACGATCACGTCTGCATCCTCCATCTCCCCCAGCTCCCTGATCTCGGGGTTGGTGAAGGCCGCCTGGACCGGCCCGCGACGGCCCAGCACGACGATCTCGCGGATCTGCTTGCGGTCGAGCAGCTCGATCGCGTGGTCGGCGGTATCGGTCTGGCGCAGCTCGTGGTCAGTTAGGGCGAGCATCCGGGCCACGTCCATCGCCACGTTGCCGTTGCCGATCACCACCGCGCGCTCACAGGAGAGGTCGAACTCTTCCTCGCAATAGTCGGGGTGGGCGTTGTACCAGCCTACGAAGGCGGTGGCAGCATGGCTGCCGGGCAGCTCCTCGCCGCGGATGCCGAGCCGGCGGTCGGTCTCGCAGCCGACCGTGAAGACAATCGCATGGTAGAGCCGCTCGAGGTCCTCGACCTCGATGTCTTGGCCGACCTTGACATTGCCGAAGAAGCGGAAACCCTCGCGCGCCGCGGTTTTTTCGTAGACGCGGATTACCGACTTGATCTTCGGGTGGTCGGGGGCCACACCGCCGCGGACCAGGCCAAAGGGAGTAGGAAGACGGTCGAAGAGATCGACCTGGGCGTGCGTGTCGGCATCCTTGAGAATGTGCTCCGCGGCGTAGAAGCCAGAGGGGCCGGCGCCGACGATCGCGACGCGCACGGGGTTCTCG
>DATNGU010000060.1:0-3579 GCA_035605775.1 Solirubrobacterales bacterium
CCACCGGCGATCTCATCATGCCCGGCTTGATCGAACTGCACACCGATCACCTCGAAGCGCATTACGTGCCGCGGCCAAAGGTGTTCTGGGATCCGATCGCGGCCGTGGTCTCCTACGACGGGCAACTGGCCACTTCGGGGATCACCACGGTACTGGATAGCTTGCGGGTCTGGCGCGACGACGGCGCCGAGGAGGTGAGCGCGATCGCGGTCGAGCGCGACTGCGTGGCCCCGATCGCCGTCAAGGACATCTTCTGCACCGAGGGGGTGCCGACCACCGCCGGCTCGCGCATCCTCGAGGGCTACCGCCCGCCCTACACCTCGACCGCGGTCCGCAAGCTGATCGAGGCGGGGGCGCCGATCCTCGGCAAGACCAACATGGACGAGTTCGCGATGGGTTCCTCGAACGAGAACTCCGCCTACGGACCCGAGCTCAACCCGTGGGACCGCGCGCGGGTCCCGGGCGGGTCTTCGGGAGGCTCGGCGGCGGCAGTCGCCGGCGGTCTCGCGCCCTGCGCAATAGGGACTGACACCGGCGGCTCGATCCGCCAGCCCGCCTCGCTCTGTGGAATCGTCGGGATGAAGCCCACCTACGGGGCGATCTCCCGCTACGGGATGATCGCCTTCGCTTCTTCGCTCGACCAGTGTGGGCCGTTGACGCGCGACGTCACGGACGCCGCCCTGCTGCTCAACGCTATGCAGGGACGTGATCCCTGCGACTCGACCTCGGTCGGGATCGAGGGTGGGGTTACGGCGCCGAGCCGTGTGGATCTGCGCGGCTTGCGCTTCGCGGTCCCCGCCGAGCTGGCCCACGACGCGATCGAGCCCGGCGTGCGAGAGGTCTTCGAAACGACGCTGCAGCGGATCGAGGAGCTTGGCGGAGAGATCGCCGAGGTCCCGCTGCCGCACGCTGAGCACGGCATCTCCGCCTACTACGTGATCGCCCCGGCGGAGGCCTCCTCGAACCTCGCTCGCTACGACGGCGTCCGCTACGGCATGCGGGTGGAGTCCGACGGCGACCTGATCGAGATGTACGAGTCGACCCGCGCCGCCGGCTTCGGTGACGAGGTCAAGCGCCGCATCATGCTCGGCACCTACGCGCTCTCCTCCGGCTACTACGAGGCCTACTACGGCCGCGCGCAGAAGGTACGCACGAAGATCGTCGAGGATTTCGCTGCTGCCTTCGACAGCTTCGACTTCGTCGTCACGCCGACCTCGCCCTCAGTTGCATTCGGCCTCGGGGAGAAGACCGCCGACCCCTTGGCGATGTACATGAACGATTTCTTCACGGTGCCGATGAGCCTGGCGGGGATCCCGGCAATCTCGATCCCGGCCGGCCTCGCCGAACCCGAGGGCGGCGGACCGCGGCTACCCGTTGGCTTCCAGATCTCCGCACCAGCCTTCGCCGAGCAGCGGCTGCTCGACGCCGCCTACGCGCTGGAGCAGGCGATCGGCTTCGACGCCAAACCGGGGGATCGGAATGGCTGAGCTGGAGGCGGTGATCGGGCTCGAGATCCACGTCCAGCTCTCGACCCGAACGAAGATGTTCTGCGGTTGCGAGCTCTCCTTTGGCGACGATCCGAACGTCCACACCTGTCCCGTCTGCCTCGCCCACCCGGGCGTGCTGCCCGTGCCGAACGAGCGGGCAATCCGCTACGCACTGAAGATCGCCGCAGCGCTGGAGTGCGACGTCGCTCCCCGTTCGATCTTTCACCGCAAGAACTACTTCTATCCCGACAACCCGAAGGCGTACCAGATCAGCCAATACGACATTCCGCTCGCGAGCGCCGGCCGGCTCGGCGGCGTCCGGATCCACCGCGCCCACCTCGAGGAGGACGCGGCGAAGATGATCCACGTCGGCGAGTCGGGGCGCATCCACGGCTCCGGTGCCTCGCTGGTCGACTTCAACCGCGGCGGCACCCCGCTGGTCGAGATCGTCACCGAGCCCGACTTGCGCAGCGCCGCCGAGGCCGGGACTTGGGCGCGGTTGCTGCGCACCACGGTCCGCCAGCTCGAGGTCTCCGACGTCAACATGGAGGAGGGCAGCCTGCGGATCGACGCTAACGTCTCGGTGCGCCCGGCTGGCAAGGAAGAGCTCGGCACCAAGACCGAGCTGAAGAACATGAACAGCTTCCGCTTCCTCGAACGGGGGATCGAAGCGGAGCTGGCCCGACAGCGGGAGCTGATCGAGGTGGGGGGGAGCGTGGTCCAGGAGACGCTCCACTTCCACCCGGAGGACGGCTCGCTGACCGCGCTGCGCTCCAAGGAGGAGGCGCACGATTATCGCTACCTCCCCGAGCCCGACCTGGTACCGCTGGCGCCCACCGACGCGATGCTGGACGAGGCGCGCGAGTCGCTGCCGGAGCTGCCAGAGGCGCGGATGCGTCGATACGAGGGCGAGCTGGGGCTCTCGACGGAGAGCGCCGCGCAGCTCGCGGCCGATCCGAATGCCGCCGCCTATTTCGAAACGGTCTGCGACGCAACGGCCTCGGTCAAGCCACAGGTCGCCGCCAACTGGGTGACGGGGGAGCTGGCGGCGACGCTGCGCCAGGCCGGCCAGGAGGGGTCCGCCGAAGCCAAGGCCGAGCCGGGGGCGCTTGCCACGCTGATCGAGATGGTCCAGGAGAAGAAGATCTCCCACGGCAGCGGCAAGCAAGTGCTGGCGGTGCTGGTTGCCGACGGCGGCGACCCGGCCGCGATTGTCGAGCGGGAGGGTCTTGCCCAAATCTCCGACAGCGGTGAGCTGGAGACGATCGTCGCCGCCGCGGTCGCCGCCAACCCCGACGCCGCAGAGCAGATCCGCTCCGGCAACCAGAAGGCGATCGGGGCGGTCGTCGGCGCCGTGATGAAGGAGACCAAAGGCCGTGCCGACGGCGGCGAGGTAACCCGCCTGATCCGCCAGCAGCTCGAGCTTTAGCCAAGGCTGCGCCCAGGGGAGGCCTCACCGGAGCAACAGCTTGGAGGCTCCGTCGAGACCTCCCCTGACCACAGCCCCCGGCCGATGTTGCGGCCGCCAGAGACTTGAGGCTGAAAGTGCGATCTAGCACTTTGTGACAAATTGTTACAAAGTGCTAAGTTGGATGCATGGCCTGGAACGTCGTCATCGCCGGGGGTGGTTTCGGGGGAGCGATGGCGGCTCGGGAGCTGGAGCGGATCATGCCGAAGCAATCGGCGCGGTTGACCCTGGTCAACGACGTCAACTTCATGCTCTACACGCCGTTCCTGCCGGAGGCGGCGGCTGGGACGCTGGAGCCGCGGCATGTGGTCACGCCGCTGCGCGAGATCCTCGACCGCACCTACCTGCGCCTGGGCGCGATCGAGGCCCACGACCCGGGCGCCCGCACGGTCCGCCTGCGCAGCCGCGACGGCGAGACCGAGGACCTTCCCTACGACCAGCTGCTGCTGGCGCTCGGCTCGGTCTCGCGGGTGCTGCCCGTCCCCGGCCTCGCGGAGCACGCGATCGGCTTCAAAACGCTCGCGGACGCGATCTGGCTGCGCAACCACGTGGTCGAGACGCTCGAGTCCGCCAACGAGACCGACGACGCCGCCCGCCGCGACCGGCTGCTCACCTACGTCTTCG
>DATNGU010000061.1:0-9562 GCA_035605775.1 Solirubrobacterales bacterium
AGCTTCGATGACTACGGCAAGCTCTCCAACCGCCGCGCTGCCGACATGGACCAGGGCGAGGAGGCGGGGGCAGCGTCGCTGAAGGAGGACCCACTCGATTTCGCCCTCTGGAAGGCGCACAAGGAGGACGAGGACACCTCCTGGGACTCGCCGTGGGGCCCGGGTCGCCCCGCCTGGCACATCGAGTGCTCGGTGATGGCCGAGCAGGAGCTGGGTCCCTCGTTCGCGATCCACGGAGGCGGCTCGGACCTCATCTTCCCCCACCACGAGAACGAGATCGCCCAGTCAGAGGCGGCGGGGCGACCTTTCGCTCGCCTCTGGATGCACAACGGGATGGTCGAGACCGATGCCGAGAAGATGTCGAAGTCGGAGGGCAACATCTTCCAGCTCTCTGAGGCGCTCGATCGCTACGGCCGCGACGTAGTCGTCGCCTACCTGATCTCCGGTCACTACCGCCAGCCACTTGCCTTCGGCCCCGAGCAGATGGAGCAGGCGGCGGCTGGTGTCGAGCGGCTGCGGAACTTCTTTCGCGAGCATCCCCTGGACGGAGAGCCTGGGGAGGTCCTGGCGGAGCAACAGCGGGGAGGCTCCGCCAGGACCTCCCCAGGCTCTCCGTCGGCGTTGCGCTTGGAGGCGTTTCGCGAGGCTCTCGCTGACGACTTCAACACTCCGCGGGCGATGGCGGAGGCTTTCGAGCTTGTAGCTGAAGCGAATCGGGGTGAGGTCCCTGGGGCGCCTGAGGCGATGGCGGAGATGCTCGACCTCGTCGGTCTCAGCTCCCTTACCCAGCCGGACAAGGGAGCTGAGACCGACGCGGAGGCAGAGGATCTGCTGCTGGAGCGCGAGGAGGCTCGGGCGGCCAAGGATTTCGGTCGTGCCGACGAGATTCGCGACCGGCTTGCCGAGCTTGGCTGGGAGGTTCGCGACTCGAATGAGGGCGCGAAGTTGGTGCCCAAGCCGTGACTGCGGCCGCGGAGGGCCAGATCATCTACGGTCGTCGCCCGGTCGAGGAGGCGGAGCGGGGGAGGCGACGGGTGCGCCGGGTCTGGCGCGCCCCGGAGGCGTCCCTCGAGGAGCTGGAGCTGCTCTGCGGATCGCCCGACCACCAGGGCGTCGTCGCCGAGGCCGATCCGTATCCCTACGCGGACCCGAACGCGCTGTTGAGGCGTGAGGGGGCGCTGCTAATCGCCCTCGACCAGGTCCAGGATCCGCGCAACCTGGGCGCGGTCTGCCGCTCGGCCGAGTTTGGCGGTGCGGCGGGCGTGGTCTTTCCGGAACGGCGCTCGGCGGAGGTGACGGCGGTCACCTGCAAGGCGTCGGCTGGTGCGGTCGAGCACCTCGCGGTCGCCCGTGTTCGCAACCTCGCCGACTGGCTCGCTGAAGCGAAGTCCGCGGGCTTCTGGATCTGGGGCGCCGAGGCGGAGGCGAGCGATGCCCCCTGGGACGTCGACCTCAGCGGCCCGACCGTCCTCGTCCTTGGTGGTGAGGGGAAGGGCATCCGGCCACGCGTCGCCGCTGCCTGCGACGGCTTGGTTGCGTTGCCGAGGCAGGGCAGGGTCGAGTCACTGAACGTTTCGACGGCGGCCACCGCGCTGCTTTTCGAGGCCGTTCGTCAGCGTTAGGCTCCGGCGGCAACTGCAACGGCAGTTGCATAAATTTCTATTTGGGGTTGACAGAACTCCGCAGGCAGGTAAGACTACCGCGCCAACAAGGGTGAACCTCAGCTTGAGTCTGAGATTTTCCCGTCAATAAGGGCGCCACAGGGGAGGTACCGGCGCCACGACCCTTCATTCTCAAGGAGAAGGATCTGTGGCTCTATCGTCGCCTTCGCAGGAGTTGCGACTCCCCAGCGGGCATTTCAACGGCTCTACCCGGCCAAGCTCTAACCCTCAACCTGAACTTGATGACCATTATCTGGTCGCCCTCGCCAAGGAGGGACGGACGGATGCCTACGACTCGATCGTCCGTCGCTACCGTGGCTTCGTCCGTCTCAAGGCCTCGTCCTATTTTCTGCTCGGCGGCGAGAGCGACGACCTGATTCAGGAAGGCCTGCTCGGCCTCTACAAGGCGATCCGCGACTACCGCAGCGATCGGGAGTCCAGCTTTCGCAGCTTTGCCGAGCTCTGCATCACCCGTCAGATCATCACCGCGGTGAAGACCGCGACGCGCAACAAGCACACGCCGCTCAACCAGTACGTCTCCTTCAGCCAGACGCCGGCTGCGGCGGGCGAGTCGGACACGACCCTCGACGAGATCCTGCCAGGACCCAGCGTCGCCGATCCGGTTAACCAGGTGATCGCCAGCGAAGAGCTGGAGAGCCTCGTTTCCTGCCTCTCGGGGACCTCCGGCGTTCTCTCGGACCTTGAGAGCCGCGTTCTTTCCCTCTACCTCGACGGCCACTCCTACGAGGCGACGGCCGAGCGCCTCGAGTGCGACACCAAGACCGTCGACAACGCCCTGCAGCGCGTCAAGCGCAAGGTCGCCGCCCACCTCGACTCGCGCGAGGTACCCGCTTAGGGGAGCGCTCAGGGCAGCAGCTGGTAGCGGAAGACGCTGGTGAAGTGCAGCGTGTCCGCGGGCGTCAGGTTGGAGCCGCGCGAGTCGAAGGCGACGAAGCGCCCGTCGGCCGAGATCGCCGGGTTGGCTGAGGGCGCGTTCGCGGCGGGGCCGTTGCCGTCGCCTCGCGAGGCGAGGAAGATGCGGCCGCTGCGCAGGTCGCGCACGAAGACGTCGGGGGTCGTGCTGTCGTCGCTTGGGCCGAGGTTGCTCGCGTATGACTCGAAGGCGACGTAGCGACCGTCGGCGGAGATCGAAGGGTTCGAGGAATCGCCACTTCCGGCCGCGCCTCGTTTTCCCTTGGCGCGTGAGACGAGCACGGTGCGATTCGTCTTCAGGTCTCGGACGAAGACGTCCTCGACGCTGTCCTTGTCCACCCGGCTGAGGTTCTTCGCCTCGCTGGCGAAGGTGACGTAGCGGCCGCTTGCCGAGATCGCGGGGGCCTTGCTCTCCGCATTGGCGAGGGCGCCACGTTTCCCGCCGACGCGAGAGGCGAAGACCGTCCGGTTCGACTTCAAGTCTCGGACCGCGATCTCCGGCGTCGCCGGGTGCCGGCCTCTGGGACCTACGGTGACGAACGCGACCCAGCGGCCGTGGGCGGAGATCGAGGGGCTGGAGGCCCCGTGCAGCGGTTCGCCCCGGTCTCCGTTGGCGCGTCCGGCCAGAATGGTCTGTTGGGTCTGCAGGTCACGCACATAGACCCCGCCGTAAACGCCTTTGATGAAGTTGGTCGCCGAGGTGCCGAAGGCGACGTAGCGGCCGTCAGCCGAGATCGAGGGCAGGTTCGAGTCCGAGTTCGCAGCGACGCCCGTGGCGCCGTCGCGCCTGGAGACGAGACCGATGGCGCCGCTTGAGCGGTCGTAGACGAAGACGTCGCGCACCGGAAACGTGTCCCCGGCAAGCGTGGTGGAGTTGTTCAGGTCTTCGTCGCTTAGCGCCGGGTTCTCCGAGGCGAACGCGAGGTAGCGTCCGGTGCCCGAGAGCGAGGGCGCACCCGCCTCGAAGCCGAGCCCCTGTTTGCTGGTGCCAAAGGGGACGTCGACCGGGATCGTGGGGCCACCGATATCGCGCAGGAAGACGCCGGTGCCGGTTTCGCCGGGGCCACCGGCGCTGTTGGGGTCGCGTACGTTGCCGACACTGCCGACGTAAGCCACGAAGCGGCCGTCGCCCGAGATCGCCGGATTGTCGTGTTCGGTCGGGCGACCGGGTGCAGCGGGATCGTTGGGCTCGGAGACCAGCAGGGTCGAGCCGGCTGCGCCCAGCGAGGAGGCGGCGAGCAAGAGGGAGGCAGCTGCGACAGCCGCTAGGGCGAAGACCGCCGGCTTCCGCCTCATCGCGGTCGAGGGCCCCAGGCGGGAGCGCCGGTGCGGCTGCCGAAGCCTTCCGTTTCGGTGCCGCCGTTGGCGAACTCCTTCGCGAATCCACGGCCGTCGGCTCGCATCACTTCCACGTCGCTGTTGTAGCGACCGGTGCTGAGGAAGGCGATGTGCTTGCCGTCGGGCGCCCAGGAGGGGTTCGTGTAGCAGGCACCGCTGAAGCAGTCACGACGGCTCGTGGTCAGCTGACGCAGGCCCTTGCCGCTGAGCCGCGCGACGAAGAGGTTCGGCCCGTGGCTGCGGTTGCTGGAGAAGGCGATCATGCGGCCGTTCGGCGAAACGTCTGGGTCGAGCTCGTTGCGGGGGCCGCCGACCAGGATCCGCACTTGGCTGCCGTCGGGACGCATCGAGAGGATGTTGCTGCGATCGCTGCGGCCGCTGCTCTGGCGGTTGCTGACGAAGACGATCCGCTTGCCGTCCGGCGTGAAGACGGGATCGGAGTCGTTGCCGGCGTTGTCGCCGATCTGCTTCAAGCCACTGCCGTCGAGCGCGACGCTGAAGATGTGCGTGGCCCGGCCCGAAAGCCCGCCCCGGTCGAAGACCACCAGTTTCCCGTTCGGCGAGAAGGAGGGGTTGGAGTCGTTGAAGTCGCCGCTGGTGAGCTGCCGGAGGCCGCTGCCGTCGTTCTTCACCAAGTAGATGTGGCTGCCTTTCGGTTCGCCTGCGTCACGGTTGCCCGAAAACACGATCAGCCGCCCATTTGCCGAGTAGGAGGGGTTGCTGTCGACCACGTTCGTGGTCAGGCGGCGGGGAGCGTCCTTTTTGTGAGGGCCGTGGACGAAGAGGCCACCGGTGTCGTCGTCTTCGTTGATCCTGACGTGCGAGTAGGCGATCTGCCCCGGGGCACCGGGGAACGCGGCCTGGGCGGGCGCGGCCACAGCCAGCGCCGCGAAGCCGCATGCCAGCCAGATCAGCACCCTTCGTCTCATGGCTGTCAGCCTAATCCCGCCTGCGGAGGACTCAGCGATCGTTGGAGGCCGGCGGCGGCTCGACCTCGGTGGTGACCCCGAAGTCGGTCAGGGCGGCGAAGAAAGCGGCGGGGTCGAAGGCCTGTGCAGGTGCCAACGCGCCGCTGCGGTCATAGGCGGGATCGGCGCAGAGCAGGGCCCCGTGTACGAGGCTGGCCACGGTGAGGCCGTAGACGTCGTTGCCGCGGACCGTGCCGCGGCGAGTCCCCGACCTCCCCCTCGCCTCGCAGCTGATCGTGAACCTCGCTGCTTCCCGCGCTCTCTCGCTCGGCGCAGCGGGCAGCCGGCGAATCAGGGTTCCCACTGCTCGGCGCAAAGGGGTGCGCATCGCCATGCCGAGCAGCGGAGAAGCAGCAACGGCAACCGGCATCAGCGGTGGCGGCACCACCATCCCGTTGAGCAGCGTGCGGACCTGGGCGGTCTCGACATGCCGCGGCACCGTGACCTGCTCGCCGGCTGGATAGCGCAGCATCCGCTGCTCCCCGATCGGCTCCGGAAAGCGCCAGCGACCACCGTCGGCGCTGCGCGGCGCCGGCTGCCAAGTGCCTCCCGACCAAACGACATCGCCACCGCGCATGATCTCGAGGCCCGAGAGGGCGGTGCCGTGGGTCGGAACGAATCCATGTACGCAGTAGGCAATGACGATCTCCTCCAGCGCTCCCATCCCCTCGGCCGTCAGCGCCGCGATCAGGTCGCCGGGCAGGTAGTCGAACCCCATCCCGGATACAAGCGCTGCGCCATTCGCCGCCGCTTTCTTCCCGTAGCGATCGAAGACCATCCGCATGAACCCCTGCTCGCCGGTCGTGTCCAGGTAATGCACGCCGGTATCGACAGCGGCGGCAACCAGCGGCTCGCCGTGTAAAGAGAACGGCCCAGCGCACGCAGCCACAACCGAGCAAGGCTCAAGCATCTCGCGCAACCCAGCCACGTCATCGAGCGACACGGCCGCAACGGGCACCCCGCCAAGCTCCTCCGAAAGCGTTTCCAGCTTCCCTCGGTCCCGTCCGGCGATCAAGAATTCGGCCCCGACCCGCTTCAACTCCCGGGCGATCAGCCCCCCGGTGAACCCAGTGGCCCCATAAACAGCGATCGGCCCCTTCTGTGCGGGAATGTCGGACGAGGCATCTCTCGGCTTCATGCGCGCACGGTAACCGACGGCGTAGGCGCTCTACGTAAGCCGGATCAGCGCCGAAGATCCGCCAGCACGTAGTCGAGCAGCTGGCGGCCGTGGTCGGAAGCGACGGAGATGTCGTCGGGGACGATCCGGGCTCGGTGAAGGGACTGCATGCGGAGGACGTCGCCGTCGGTGCGGTTGTTGGGAAAGACGCCGGCGTAGGAGACGCCCAGGCGCTCCAGATGGTCGGCCAGCAGCGCAGTGGCTGGGTTCTCCAGGGGGAGGTCCAGGTAGATCGCGTCGAGGCACTTGCTGTGGAAGAGGTGGTGTCGCTCGGCGGCTACTGCCATCTCCAGGTCGGCGCCCGGTTCGTGGGCCGTTAGGAGGGCCAGGTTGTGGTCCTCGTCGACCTCGACGTGGAGGCCGGTTCGCTCTGGGAGTGTCACGTTGGCCGGGGGGTCGGCCAGAGTCCCTTGCAGTTCGCACAGCTCCAGCGTTTGGCCGATGATCTCGTGGTGGCGCCTGGGGGCATAGACCTGGCGTTCGTGACCGTCGTTCAGCTTCGTGTAGAAGAGGGCCGCCGACTGACGGCGGGGGCGCTGGTCGGTTGCCGCGTCGTTTGAGACCGAGGCGGGGATCCAGCCGAGCAGGAAGCCGGTCTCGTGAGCGCCGAGCTCCAGGTTGGCGCGCTGGCTGTAAGGGTGAGCCGCAGTCGCCTCGCTGTACATGCCAGCCAGGCCTCGTTCGGTTGCCCAGTCCATCAGGTGTTGCTTGGTGCGGGTGAAGAGGTGCTGGCCGCGGGCGGCGGGCATCGTCACCGCCTGGCCTGAGTGGCCGACCGCGTCGCCGGCCGCCGCCAGGCTCATCCCCTCGTGGCAGAGCAGCTCGCCGTCGGCCGACTCTGCCACCCAGGAGACGTAAGTGCCCGCCGCCAGCCGCTTCTCGACTTCGGCCGGGTCATATACCCAGCGCACGTCGTAGGTCTCGCCGTAGGCGGCTCGGATCGCCTCGCTGAGGACGGCCCCCTCCTCAGGTTTGAGGTACCTGAAAGTAACCATGCCGGTTCCCACGTCGTCAATCACCCCCTCTATATTCGGTTACACGCCCGCCTAGCTCAATCGGCAGAGCACCTAACTTGTAATTAGGAGGTTTCCGGTTCGATTCCGGAGGCGGGCTCTATCAAGAGTCGCCGGCGCCAAGGGTGCGGGCCTTCTCGGCGGCGAACTCCTCGTCGGTAAGGACACCCTTCTCGTGCAGCTCGGCAAGGCGCTCGAGCCGCCGCAGGCGGCTCTCCTCGTTGTCCGGTCCCTCCGCGGCCGTATCGCCACCGCCTGGTTTGCGCATCTCCGGCAAGCGCAGTTTCGATGCCCGCTCGCCGAGGTTTGCGCTCTTGACCGCGTCGGTGACACGCTCCTTTGCGCCGCCGAAGTAATCGCCGAATTCGGCATCCGGGAATTCCTCCGCGGACTGGCGACGCAGCTCGTGGATGCCGAAGGCGGCGAATCCGGCGATTACCAGGGTGGTCAGGAAGGAGCGCAGATTTTGGACTGAGGCGGAGAGGAAGTAGAGGCAGACGAGGATCGCCAGCCCCGTGTAGGCGTAAGCCACGTGGTCGCGCAGTACCGGCGTCATGAAGCGTCGAGTGGAGCGGGCGGATCCGGTTGGCGATCCCAGCCAGCCGGCGATCCCCAGAAGGACGCCGAAAACGATGACCGTGGTGGCGATGCTGATCATCAGCGAGGTGCCGATCGACCAGGTCGCTTCGGCCGCCGGTTTGACGCTTTCGTCGGTGACCAGCTGGTCGACGACGATTCCGCCGGCGACCTCGCGGAAGACGATCACGGCGAAGCCGGCGGCGACAAGACCGATGCCGCAGAAGAGGATCGTCACCCAGCGCCCGTCACGCGAGAGATAGACGGCGAGCCCGAAGGTGAGCAGGGTCAGCAGCGAAAGGACCAGCGCCAGACCCTTGATCCCGACCGCGACGTCCTGGGCGGTCTTCAGCTGGTCGGAGTGCAGGATCGTTATCTGGCCCGCGTCCGCAGGCAGTTTTTCGGCCAGCTGACCGCCGATCCCCACCTGATCGGCGAGGTTGGTGACCAGGCTGCCGAGGTTGAGGGTGACGTCGCCGCCTTCGGTTTCCACCGCCTCTTTCTTGTTTTCCAGAACCGCGAGCAGCTGTTCGTGCGCGGCGCGGTTGGAGTCCTTCCATAGCCCTTCCGCGGTCGAGCTCTTGAGCACCTGTTCGGCGCCGTCGCCGGCTACCTGCCGCAACCCACCGGAAACCGGCCCGGCCAGCTGCTTGGTTTCTCCGGGCAGGATGTCCTCGAGTTCTTTTTCGACGTCGACGTTTTCGTAGAGCTGGTCGATCAGGTAGTCGCCGACCGCGGCGCGGACCGTCGAGTTCTGGATCAGGCGGCCGCTGGTGTCGACCCAGTCATCCGTGTTGAGCGCCTGGCGCTCGGTCCAGATCGCGAAGACGCTGAGGAAGGCGAGCACCGAGCCGAGCACCACCAGGGCTTTGACCGTGCGTCGCCTCGTGCGGCTCATCGCCGGGGATGCTATACGTGACTGGCGTGAAGCTGGAGGGCATCCACCACATCACGGCGATTACCGCCGACGCGCAGAAGAACGTTGACTTCTACGCCGGGGTGCTGGGCCTGCGCCTGGTCAAGAAAACGGTCAACCAGGACAACCCGACCGTCTACCACCTTTTCTTCGCCGACGAGAAGGGCAGCGCCGGCTCCGACCTCACCTTCTTCGAGTTTCCCGGCGTGCCGTCGGGACGCGCCGGGGCGGGGGACGTGCACCGGATCGTCTGGAGGATCGGCTCCCGCGAAGCCCTCGACTTCTGGGCAGAGCGACTGGACGCCCACGGAATCGAGTCGGAGCGGGCCGGGGCGAGCCTTCGCTTCAGCGATCCCGAGGGCCTGGATCACGAGCTGGCTGTGGTCGAGGTTCCCGACGAGCCGCTCATCGCCGAGCACCCGGAGGTTCCCGCCGCCCTGGCGCTGCAGGGCTTTCATGCCGTATGCGCCTACGCCGCTGCCCCGGATGACAGCAACCGGCTTTTCGAGGCGCTCGAGTTTGAGCCCGCCGAACCGGGCTGGGAGGCGCGTGGCGGGAATCGCGGTGGCCTCTATCTCTACGACGATCCGCCGGACGAGCGCTCGCTGCAGGGGGCAGGCAGTGTCCATCACGTCGCCTGGGCCTCGACGATCGAGGACCACGAGGCGTGGCGGGAGAAGGCAGTCTTGGCCGGAGCGCAGCCAACGCCGGTGATCGACCGCTTCTACTTCCGCTCGATCTACTTCCGCGAGCCAAGCGGTGTCCTCTTCGAGATCGCGACGCTGGGACCGGGCTTCACCGTCGACGAGCCAATCGAGCACCTCGGCGAGAAGCTCTCGCTGCCGCCGGACTTCGAGCATCTGCGCTCCGAGGTCGAGCCGAAGCTCACCCCCCTGCGCAACCCGCGCACAGCTGCGTCGCCTACTTGACGGTCCAGGTATCGCCGGAGCGCAGGAGCCCGTCGAGCTCGTCCACGCCTG
>DATNGU010000062.1:0-2534 GCA_035605775.1 Solirubrobacterales bacterium
TTCGGGTGGCGAAAGGTGCAAGGTCTTCGGCAGGTCGCCTTGGTGGGGGCCGGCGGCCGGTCGAGATCGCGGTCAGCGGCGCCGGCGCCCTGCTCGCCACCGGCGTTGCGCAGTCTGGCTCGAATGTCGACGTCGTAGTGACGAGCGAACCGACCGGGGCCGGCCCGGGGCGCACCTACGTCGCCGCGGCAGGGGTCCCGCTGTTGGGCCTGACGCCCAGCGAAGAAGGGCCTGTTCCCGGCGCCACGGCGGCGGCGACCCTGGGGCTGACGAAGGCACAGGCGTTGCGCCTTATCGCCGCCGAGAGCTTTGCCCGCAAAGTGACGCTGCTGCCCAGGGGCTAAGGGTCGTGGCTCCAGAGAAGGTTAGGCAGCGACACCTCGAGGAGTTCGCAGAATCGCTTCGCACTCGCCTGATCGAGGCTCGCCGAGACGCCGCTGCCTCCGGTGGCCAGACAGGGGGCGCGCTGGACGAGCAAGTGTGCGAATTGGTCGAAGAGGAGGCGGCGCTGCTCGGCGCCGAGGATCGCGAGGCATTGGTGGCCCGGGTGCTGCGCGACACGGTGGGACTCGGGCCGCTGGAGGATTTGCTGGCTGACCCCAGCGTCGAGGAGGTGATGGTCAACGGGCCCGAGCAGGTCTACGTCGAGCGTGGTGGACAAATCGAGTCGGTGGATGCCCGCTTCGCCGACGAGGAGGAATTGCGCAACGCGATCGAGCGGATCCTCGCCCCGCTTGGCCGGCGCATCGACGAGTTGAGCCCGATGGTCGACGCGCGGCTCGGCGACGGCTCGCGGGTCAACGCGGTGATCCCGCCGCTCGCGATCGACGGCCCGGCGCTCTCGATCCGTCGCTTCGGCGCGCGGCGCCCGGGCCCGCGCGAGCTGGTCGAGCTGGGCACGCTCAGCGAGTCTCAGCTCGAGCTGCTTGCGGGTGCTGTCAGTGAGCAACGCAGCGTCTTGGTCAGCGGCGGCACTGGCTCGGGTAAGACGACTCTGCTCAATGCCCTCTCCAGTTTCATCTCGGCGGCAGAGCGGGTGGTGACGATCGAGGACGCGGCCGAGTTGCGTTTGCGGCAACGCCACGTGGTGCGGCTGGAGAGCCGCCCAGCCGGGATCGAGGGGAGGGGGGAGGTGACGATCCGCGACCTGCTCCGCAACGCCCTGCGGATGCGGCCGGACCGGATCGTGATCGGCGAGGTGCGCGGCGCCGAGGCGCTGGACCTGCTCACCGCGCTCAACACCGGGCACCGCGGCGCGCTCTCGACGGTGCACGCCAACTCCTCCGCAGACGCGCTGGATCGACTGGAGACGCTGGCGTTGATGGCGCGCTTGGGCTTGCCCCACGAGACGATCGTTGCCCAAGTTCGCCGCGGCATCGACCTCGTCGTCCACCTGGAGCGCCTCCCCGACGGCTCCCGCCGAGTTGCCGAGATCCTCGACCTGGCGGCGACGAGATGAGCGGTATCCAGGGGCCGCTCCTGCCCATGCTTGGCGCCGCCGTAGGGGCTTTGGTCGTGGTTGCGATCCGCGAAGCCCTGCTTGCGAGCCCGGCTGCCGCCCGCTGGCTGCGCCTGGCGCTGGAGCCGCTGCGCCGGGCGGAGCGGGAGGGTCATGCGCCCTCGGCTATGGAGCGTCGCCGGCTCGCCGCGGTGGGGACGGGGGCGGCGATGCTCGGTGGCTGGTTCCTGGCCGGATGGGTGGCTGCGGTGCCACTGGCGATCGCTGGTCCGGCGATCGCCGGGTGGGCGGTGTCGAGCCGCCGCCGCCGCTATCGCCGGGCGGTAGAGCGTGCGCTACCCGAGGTCGCGGCGGCGGTAGCCGACTCGCTCGCCGCCGGGCGCTCGCTGCGTGCCTCGCTTCCGGCCGCCGCGGCGTCGCTGGACGGCCCGGCTGCTGTCGAGTTGGCCCGGCTCGGCGCGGCGCTGGAGCTGGGAGCGCCTACGGGAGAGGCGGTCGAGGGGTGGCGACTGCGGATGCGCTCGGCCAGGGTCGACGCTTTCGCGGCCGCACTGCTCAGCCAACAGCGGACCGGCGGCGATCTGGCCGGGCTGTTGCGTCGTTTCGCTGAGGCGGCGGCAAGTCGCGACAGGGTTGCCGACGACGCCAGGTCCGCTACGGCACAGGCTCGCTTCACGGGCTTGCTCGTCGTCGCGATGCCGAGCGGCGGCGCCCTCTTCGCCGAGCTGCTTCAGCCGGGCTTCCTCGTCAAGGTGCTGGCTGCGCCGGCATCGGCGGTTCTGCTGGCGCTCGCCGCGGCGCTGCAGCTGGCGGGCTTCGTCGCGATCCGCCGCCTCTCAGCGGTGGTCGAGTGAGCGACGCCGCTCCGCTGGCTGCGCTCGCGGTTCTATTCGGCTTCGCCGCTGTTCGGGAGCTGCGCCCGATGGCGGATCGCGAAGGCGGATCCGCCAGGCTCGGCTTCGGCGCTCGCGGCCGTCCGCTCGCGGCGGCTCTGCGGCTCGGCCTGCCGGCGCGTCTGCGCCGCGCTGGCCTGGAGTCGCGTTTCCCCCTCGGCGCAGTGTTGATGGCGAAGCTG
>DATNGU010000063.1:0-2846 GCA_035605775.1 Solirubrobacterales bacterium
TGCTCGTCGGCGAACTGTCGCACCATCTCGGTGATGTCGCGCTGGATGTCAGTCTGCTCGCTGAAGGCGGCGGTGTCTACGGCCATGGCTCCTAGCTTGGGTCGGGTTAGCTGGCGGGAGAAGGAAGGATATCGGCGCGCCCCGGCTCGCCGTCCCGCTAGACAGAGAGCGGCAGGCGCTGCAAGCGTTGCAAGCGTTCCGCGACCCGGTCGGCGCGGGCGGTGAAATCGCCCATCGCGCCCTCGTCGATTCGTGAAGCCCGGGCGGCCGCGTTGCCGTCGGCGGTCATTGCGGCGCTGGCCCGTTCGGCCAGCTCGGCGGCGCGGCGTGCCTGCTCGGCGGCGTCAAGCGCGGCGGCGCCGACGGTCATCACCGCCGCCTCGGAGGCACGGGCGATCGCCAATGCCTCGTCGATCCGTTCCACCAGCTCGCCCAACAGGGGCGGACGGCGGCGCTCAGGCAGGGTCCAGTCCTCGGCGCTGTCGCTCCGGTAGTCGCTCATCCCACAATGTACGGCGGCGGGAGACAAATCCCTGCGGCGCCGGCACGGTCTGCGGTTGGCTAGATTTCGCCCAGACCGCACCCGACCCGAGGAGCAGCTTGCGAAACCCCCGAGACTTCTTCCAGCCCCTGGCGATCGGCGCCCCCGAGCCGCTGCGCGAGATCCCCGTCACGCCCTCGCGGATGATCCACTTCCTCGACTTCTCCAACGAGAAGATGGTCGAAAAGGCGGCGGGCATCGCCGAGAAGACTGACATCCTGCTCGGCAACCTCGAGGATGCGATCCCGGTCGACCGCAAGGAGGCGGCGCGTGCTGGCCTGATCAAGGCGGCGACGGAGTCCGACTTCGGCCAGACCTCGCTCTGGACCCGGGTCAACTCGCTGGAGAGCCCCTGGGTGCTTGACGACCTGACCACCCTGGTCACCGAGATCGGCGACAAGCTAGAGGTCGTGATGGTGCCCAAGGTCGAGGGTGCCTGGGACATCCACTACGTCGACCGACTCCTTGCCCAACTGGAGGCGAAGGCGGGTCTCGACCGCCCGATCCTGATCCACGCGATCCTCGAGACCGCCCAGGGTGTGGTCAATTTGGAGGAGATCGCGGCCGCCAGCCCGCGCATGCAGGGAATGAGCTTCGGCCCCGCGGACCTCGCCGCCTCGCGCCGGATGAAGACGACCCGTGTCGGTGGCGGGCACCCCGGCTACCGCGTGATGGAGGACCCGGTCGATCCGGAGAACCCCGAGGCCGACCGGGTCAGCGCCCAGCAGGACCTCTGGCATTACTCGATCGCCCGTATGGTCGACGCCTGCGCGTTGACCGGCATCCTGCCCTTCTACGGCCCTTTCGGCGACATCAAGGACACGGCCGGATGCGAGACCCAGTTCCGCGCCGCCTTCTTGATGGGCTGCGTCGGCGCCTGGTCGCTGCACCCGGTCCAGATCGACATCGCCAAGAAGATCTTCAGCCCGCCGCCCGACGAGGTCAAGTTCGCCAGGAAAGTGCTGGAGGCAATCCCCGACGGCCGCGGCGTCCACATGATCGACGGCAAGATGCAGGACGATGCCACCTGGAAGCAGTGCAAGGTGATGGTAGAGCTGGCCGAGATGCTGGCGGCCAAGGATCCGGAGTTGGCCGAGTCTTACGGGATGTGAGCGGCGTCCTAATCGGCTCGGCGCCTTCGCCGACCTTGGGCTAGGCCGCGCGGCCTAGCCCAAGCGATCTTCGAGCGCCTCGAGTTGAGCGGTGAGCTCCGCCGGCAGCTTGTCGCCGAACTTCTGCAGGTGCTCGCGGACCTGGGGCAGCTGCTGCTTGACCAGCTCAGCGTCGACCGATAGCAGCTCCTCCATCGCCTCACGGGAGATCTCGAGCCCATCCGTGTCGATCGCGTCAACCGGGGGCAACAGCCCGACCGGAGTCTCGATCGCCTCTGCCTTGCCCTCGCAGCGGCGGAAGACCCACTCGAGGACACGGCTGTTCTCGCCAAAACCAGGCCAGAGGAACTTGCCGTCGGCGCCCTTGCGGAACCAGTTGACGTAGAAGGCGCGCGGTAGCTCAGCACCCTCCTTCGCCCCCATCTTCAGCCAGTGGGCGAAGTAGTCGGCCATGTTGTAGCCGCTGAAGGGCAGCATCGCCATCGGGTCGAAGCGCAGCTGACCGACGGCGCCCGCTGCGGCTGCGGTCGTCTCCGAGGACATCGTCGCCCCCATGAAGACGGCGTGCTCCCAGTCGAAAGCTTCTTGGACTAAAGGCACGACCGTGGCGCGGCGACCGCCGAAGAGGAAGGCGTCGATCGGCACCCCGGCCGGGTCCTCCCACTCGGGCGCAATCGACGGACACTGCGCCGCTGGCGTGGTGAAGCGGGCATTGGGGTGCGCGGCGGGGGCATCGGACTCGGGGGTCCAGTCGTTGCCGTGCCAGTCGGTCGCGTGTGCAGGCGGCTCGCCGGTCATCCCCTCCCACCAGATGTCGCCGTCGTCGGTCTTGGCGCAGTTGGTGAAGATCGAGTTGCGCTCGATCGTGTCCATGGCGTTGGGATTGGTCTTGTGGCTGGTGTTCGGCGCGACGCCGAAGAAACCGGCCTCGGGGTTGACCGCGTAGAGGCGACCGTCCTCGCCGAACTTCATCCAGGCGATGTCGTCGCCGACAGTCTCGACCTTCCAGCCGGGCAGGGTCGGGATCAGCATCGCCAGGTTGGTCTTGCCGCAGGCCGACGGGAAGGCCCCCGTGATGAACTTCTCGGTGCCCTCGGGCGAGGTCAGCTTGAGGATCAGCATGTGCTCGGCCAGCCAACCCTCGTCGCGGGCCATGGCCGAGGCGATCCGCAGCGCGAAGCACTTCTTGCCGA
>DATNGU010000064.1:0-8772 GCA_035605775.1 Solirubrobacterales bacterium
ACTCACGCCGCACCCCCGGGCCCCAGCGCTCTAGGAAGACGCGGCGGTTGACGAGCCGGTTGTTGCGCATAAAGTCCCGGCCCTCGCTGTCCTGCGTGGCCGACTCGCGGTGGTAGAGAATCGAGCGGCCGCTGGCGACCACGGCGCCGTCGCCGGCGCTCAGCTTCAGCCCCAAGTCGACGTCCTCAGTCCCGAATCGGTAGCGGTCGCTGAAGCCGCCTGCTTCCTGAAACCGGTCGCGGTCGATCATCAGCGCCGCGGCGGTCACCGCCGCGACCCGTTCCTCGATCCCGAAGAGTGCCGCGAAGAGATCCTCGCCGTCGCCGAAGTTGTAGGCGCGGACGCCGTCGCCGGCGGCCCGGAACTTGACTGCGCGGTGCTGGACGGTGCGGTCGCGCAGCGCGGGGTCGGGGCCGAAGGGCGAGCGCAGCAGGGTGGCACCGACGGCGATCACCCCCTCGCGCTCGTGGGCGGCGACCAGCTCTCGCAGCCAGCCCCGCTCGAAGGGCTCGATGTCGTTGTTTAGAAAGAGGATCAGGCGGTGACGGGCGCGCTCGACCCCCTGCGCGTTTGCCCGCGAGAAGGAGACCGGCTCCTCGTTGAGGATCGTCGTTACCGGGAAGGGACAGTCGAGGCCCGCGAGGAACTCGACAGAGCCGTCACTGGAGTCGTTGTCGACGACCACCAGCTCCAGCTCCGGGTAATCGGTGCACTCGCGCAGGCCCTTGACCAGCTGTTCGAGGTGATCGCGGCCGTTGCGCGTGGGAACGACGAGCGAGACCGCAGGCCATGAAGCCAGATGCGGCGCTGGGCCAAGGCGATCGCGGATCTCAGCCGCCAGTGCGGCCCGCGCCGCGCCGCGTTCCCCCTCGCTGCGCTCGTCGACTGCGGTCGCGCGAGGAGGCGCCGCCGCTGCCGCGGGCTCCGGAGCGGCAGGCAGTGGCGCTCCTCTCTCGAGCTGCTCGATCCGCTGCAGCGCCCGCGCCAGGGCGCCCTCGGTTACGTTGCGCCGCAGCGTCAGCTTCCGCAGCGCCCGCGTGGTGCCGTGACCCCAGCGCCAGGCCCGCGAACCCGCCGCCCGGTCGATGTCCTCCTTGGTCTGCGCCAGTCCGGCGGCCAGAACCGAGACCAGCTGCTCGAGTTCGCGCACCCGCGCCCGGTACTCGCCCGCCATCCGTTTGTTCCGCGCCTCACCCTCCTCGCGCGCCTGTCGCAGCTCTGTGACCGCGCTTTCGAGGCGCTTGACCTCGCTCTCGCGGTCGGCAACCGTCTCCTCCTGTTCGGCGAGCTGCGTCCCGCGGTTCTTCAGCTTCCTTTTGAGCTTTTCTGCGGCGAGATCCTTGCGCTCCAGCTCCCGCAGGGCGTCGGTCCGCTCACTGGTCGCGACCCGCAGCCGGACCTCGGCAGCGCGAAGCCTCGCCTCGGCAGTCTGGAGGCCCAGCTCGCGGTCATCCTCCTCGTCGCGGCGAGCGGCCAGCTCCGCCTGTCGCCGCGACAACTCCCCGTCGCGGCGCGCCAGCTCCGCCGTCAGCTCGGCGATCCGCGCTTCCAAACCGACCAAGCGCTCGTGGCTGGCCGTGCCCTCGCCTCGCAGATGCGCATCAAGTAGCTGCTCGTAAGCACGGGGATCGGACATGGGCTTCTAGCGCGAGCCTATGATGCCTCAGTGGGCGCGACCGAGCCGAGCGAGTCTGGTCAGGCGCCTCAAGCACGCACCCGACAGCGCTTCTCGCGCACCTTTTCACGGTCAAGATGGCCGGAGTACGGCAGGGTGCTGAAGACGGCCCTCGGGGCTGGCTACCAAGTCGTCAGCTTGGAGTCTTTCCTCGACGGAGCAGTCGACCCCGATGAGGGGCCGATCCTAATCCTGCGTCACGACGTCGACCAACATTCCTCCTCGGCCTTGCGGATGTCCGACGTCGAGGTCGCTCTCGGCGTTCGCTCCACCTGGTACCTGCGATGGCGGACCGCCAACCGGCCGCTCGTCGACGAGCTGAGACGGCGGGGTGGTGAGGTGGGATTCCATTATGAGACGCTCTCCAGCGCACTTCTGGGGGGTGAGAACCTGCCGGCCGAGAGCGACCGGCGGCTACGAGTTGGCCGTGAGCGGCTGCGCGAGGAGGTTGCTGCCTTTTCCGCGCTCTTCGGCCCGATCCGTAGCGTCGCAGCCCACGGCGATACCCGCGTGCCCGGGGTCCGCAACGGCGATCTTCTGCGCGGCGAGGATTGGACCGCCTACGGTGTCGCCTACGACGCCAACGACGCGATGCGCCGCCACCGCCTCGCGGCATGGGTGACCGACCGCAGCAGCGCCGAAGGCGGCTGGAGCGATGAGGTCGATCCGGCTGCCCTCCTGCGGACTGGGGAGTCGCCGATCCTCTGCCTTACCCACCCGAACAACTGGGTCTCCGGTCCCGCACTGTGGAGAGACAGAATCGGCGCCGCACTTCGCGGGGTCAGCGACCGACCTCCCGCCGGTCTGCGGATCCGCTCGTGATGCGTTCGGCCTCGAGCGCGGCCAGCCGTCCCTCGCGGCGCGCAAGCCTCGCGGTCAGCTTAGCCTCGCGCTGGGCTAGCTCCTCGATCCGCTCGCACAGCTCCTCGCGTTCGGCCGATCCCTGGGCCTCGAGCCCGGTGCGTGCAGCCTCGAGCTCCGCCTGCAACTCGTCGGCTCGGGCCAACGCCCGTATCCGCGCCGCCTCGAGCGCCGCCAGCTGAGCGAGCACCTGCGGGCTCAGCCGCCATCCCTCCAGCAGGCGTGCCAGGTGATCTGAGCCGCGACCTTCCAGGCGGCGGGGGGAGACCAGGATTGCCGTGCCGCCAAGGCCCGGAACGTGGATCAGCTCCAGCTCCTTGCGGAAGGCGGCGAGAAAGTCTTCCACCGCGGTGAGGACGCCGTTACGCAGTTCGTGTGCGTCGAGCGCCTGCTCGACGCCGTCGATCTCCACATGCGGCTGTCTTGCTCGTACCGGGATCGCCGCAGGATCTGGGTAGCTGTCGCGCCGAGCCGTCGGCCAGTCGACGCCGTGCACGACGGTGATCGGGTACAGCGCGTCACCGGCCTGAGCCATCTCCTCGAGGCGGGAGAGGCTCTCGCTGACCGCGTGCCAGCTGGGGTCTCCGTGCACGAGGGCGAGGTCAGGGCCCGCAACCCCCGCCGGGCCGCGATGAAAGCCGCCGTCGAAATCGCGTGCCGCTTCCTCCAGTGGCTCGGCGAGACTCTCCGCGGGCCTGGCGAACTCGACGATCGCTGCCGGTCGGCAGGCATCGAGCAGGGGGGCGATCACCGTCGACCACAGCGGGCGCATTGGCGACGACGATAGCGGTGAGGCGCGGCGGATCGGCGATGATCCCCGCGTGTCCGACGAGCGAGCATTCGCGCCGGTCTGCCGTGCCCTGCGCGACGGGATCATCGAGCACTATCGTGAACGCGGCGAATTGCTCGATGACGAGGCGGGCCTGCGGACCCTCGACACCAACTCGACCCTGGTCCCGCGGCGCGCGGGCCTGCTGGTTGAGATGGTGCGTCGGCGTAGCGGCCTGGGGTCGGTCGAGGGGCTGGAGGTGGCTGACCTCGGCTGCGGCTTCGGCGCGATCGCCCTCTACTTTGCCTCGCTCGGCGCCCACGTCACCGGCATCGACCCCAACGGCGACCGTCTCCAGGTTCCCGCCGCCATCGCCGCCGAGCTCGGCCTCGAGGCCTCGTTCAGGCGCGGTTGGGTGGAGGCAGCGCCTCTCCCCGACCAGAGTTTCGACCTGGTCGTCCTCAACAACTCCTTCTGTTATGTCACCGACCGCTCCGATCGCCGGGAGGGGCTGCGACACGCCTTCCGCATCGCCCGGCCCGGCTCCTGGCTTGCGATGCGGAACCCCAGCATCGCCGCCCCTCGCGACCCGTTCACCGGATTGCCGTTGGTCCACCAGCTCCCCGGGCCGTTGGCCGCCCGCCTGATGAGGATCAGCGCCCGCGGCCGCTCTCGCTCCGCGGTCCGCCTGATGACGGCGCCCGCGGCTCATCGCGAGTTGCGCCGAGCTGGCTTCAGCAGGGTTCGGACCGAGCGCCATCTCGGCGAACGTCTCGCGCGCTACCAGCACTTGACGGCGCAGCGGCCCGAGGAGAGGGGAAATCTCCCTGAGTAGCGCCTAGACTCGCGCTGTGCACCGGCTGTTCGTCCCCGTGATCGCTCCGCTGATCGAGGCGATTCAGCCGCGCGCCATCGTCGAGGTAGGGGTCGGTTCGGGTCGCCTGACCAGGCGGCTTCTCGAGGCGCCCGGCGCCGCCGGCGCCGTCATCCACGCCATCGACCCCGAACCGACGCTCGATCCCGATCTCCGCGCCAGCGAGCCAGAGCGCCTGCGGGTGCACGAAGAGCGCTCGCTCGCGGTTCTGGGTGCGACCGGCCCCGTCGACCTCGCCCTGCTCGACGGCGACCCGAACTGGTACTCGGTTCACTCCGAGCTGACCCTGCTGACGCGGGCCGCCGAGCGCGCCGAGCGTTCGGCGCCGCTGATCGTGGCCCACAACGTGCACTGGCCGTTCGGGCGCCGTGACGGCTACTACGACCCGGCGGTGATCCCGCCCGCGTCCCGTCGCGACCATTCCGAGCTGGGGCTGGTCCCGGGGCGCCGCGAGCCCGCCGGGACGGGGTTGCGCCTGGTCCCGTGGGTGGCCCGGCGCGATTTCGAGCCCCGCTCAGGTGTGCTGACGGCGGTGGAGGACTTCCTCGCGACCAGCGCACTGGACTGGACGTCGGTCGAGCTGCCGGGGTTTCACGGCGTCGCGGTCCTCGCCGAATCGAAGCTGCTGGAGCGGCGTCCGGCGCTCGTTGCGGTGCTGCGTGACCTTCGTTCGTCGCGGTCGCTGGGACGACAAGCCCGATCGGCGGAGTCGGCACGACTGATGGCCGAGCTAGAGCTGGCGACGGCGAGATCGAGGCGAGGGGAGGGAGATGCGGAGGAGCCCGCCCGGGACTCTCCCGATCCAGAGCCAACGCAGGCAGACGAGTCGCTCCTCGAGCTGGCCCAGGAGCGCGCCCGAAAGGAGGCGCTGGAGTGGCGTCTGGGGCGGCTCGAAGAGGACTTCGCTCTGCGTAGCGGCGAGCTCGAGGGGCTGAGGGCCGATCTCGAGGCCGAGCAGCAGGCGGCAACCGAGTCGCGCCTTCGCCTCGAGCACTCTGCTGAGCGACTGCAAACCGAGCGGGAGGCGGTTGAGCGGCTGCAGAGCGGACTTGCTCAGCGGCAGCGGGAAGCGGAGGATCTTCGGGCCCAGCTGGAGGCGGCGGACGAGCGGGCGCGCCTGTCGGAGGGTCGCCTCGCCCACAGCCAGGACATGGCCGAGGCGTTACGGCAGGAGCGGGACCTGCTCAGTGGCGAAGTCGAGCGGCTGCAGGCGGATTCGCGAGCTGCGCAGGCGACGCTCGAGGAGGTCGCCGAGCACCTTCGCCTCGCCGGCGGCACCCGGCGCGTACGCGCGGTGCGGTGGCTGGCAAGGGTCGCACGCGCAGCGACGCTGCGGCGGCAACCGCGGTCGAGCCGGTTCGAGCTGGCCCACGCCGCGGTCGAAGCTGGGCTGCTGCCCTCGCTCGAACCGCCCGAGGAGAGCGAGAACGGCAGCCTGACCGTCTCGCAGGTGGAGAACGGCCGCGCCAGTCGCAGGGCGCCGCAGTGAGCCCTTCGCCGGGGGAGAAGGGGCAACCGCCGGGCCCAACGATGTTGGCCTTCTGGGAGGGCCTGCTGCTTCCCCTGATCGAACGTCTGCAACCGCGGCGCGTGGTCGAGATCGGTGCCGACCGGGGCACTACCACCCGGGCTCTGCTCGCCTGGGTTGAGGCGAACGACGCGGTCCTTCACGTGATCGATCCGAAGCCGAGCTTCGACGGGGAGGAGCTGCAACGGGAGCATCCCGATGCCCTCGTTTTCCACAAGACCCTCAGCCTCGAGGCGCTGCCGCAACTGGAGGCGATCGATTTCGCGCTGATCGACGGCGACCACAACTGGTACACGGTCCTCAACGAGCTGCGGCTGCTCGAGAAAAACGCCTTGACGGCGAAACGGTTGCCGCCGGTCGTCGCCCTCCACGACATCGGCTGGCCATACGGTCGCCGCGATCTCTACTACGACCCCGAGCGGATCCCGGCCGAGCAGCGCCAGCCCTTCGAGCGCAAGGGGATGCGGCCGGACTGCGAGGAGCTGGTCGAAGACGGCATTAACGGCCACCTCGCCAACGCAAGGCTCCCGGCCGAGCGCCATAGCGGCGTGCTTGGGGCAGTCGAGGACTTCATCGCCGCGAGCGAGTTGAGCTGGAAGCTGTTCGAGGTGCCAGGCCAGCACGGCCTCGGCCTGCTGGCCCCTAAGGAGCTGCTCAAAGAAAAGAGCAAGGTCGGCGACCTGCTGCAGGCGACGCGCAGGGTTGGCTTCCTGCGGACGCGGGTTGAGGAAGTCGAGCGGGAACGTCTCGAAGCGGAGATCAGGCGCGGAAAGGCCGAGCGAGCGACGCGGGCGGCCAGCAAGGGCTCGGCGGCGTCGGCACAGGTCAGGGAGAAGCTCGAGGAGGCCGAGCGACAGGGCTGGCGCCTACGGCGGCAGCGGGACGCCGCCGAAGAGCGCGAGTCCGAGCTCGAGGACGAGCTCGTCAGGGAGAGGCGCGCTACGCGGGCGCTGCGTGAGGAGCTCAAGGCGGCGGTGGAGCGCAAAGCCAGCAGCGATCGCCGCCTGCTGAGGCTAGAGGAGGAGCTCGAGGCGACGCGGGCGAGGGCGGAGGAGACGGCGGCGTCGGCGGAGCGTGCGGAGGTGGAGCGGTCGGCGTTGGTCGCCGACTTCGAGGAAGTCCGCGAGGGCCTCGAACGGACGCTCGACGAACTGCGCTCGCAGGCAGGCGCCGGCCACCACGCCGCCGCCGAGCTGCGCGAGGCTCTGGAGGAGCGGGCGCTGGAGCTGCAGCACCTGGACACCCAGCTGCTGAGTCTGCGAGCTGCCCTGGGACGGGCGCAAGCCGAAGCTGAGGTGGCGAGGTCGGAACGGGCGGCCCTGGAGCGGCGCCTGGGGGAGCTGACCAGGCTGCATGAGGCAGCGCTCGCCGATTTCGAAGCGACGCCGGCGGCTCTTCCCTTCGAGCTCCCCGAGCGCGAAGCACGAGCCAGCTTCGTTGGCAACTACTCGCCACTCGCGACTTCCGGGACCGACCCACTGGCTCTACCTTCCCCGCGCGACCGCCAAGGCATCCTCCGCGATCCCGGAGGGGGTGGGGTAGAAGACCGCCCAAGCGTCGACGTCGTCGTCTGCGTCCACAACGCGCTCGATGACGTCCGCCGCTGCCTCTGGTCCCTGGTCGAGAAGGGGAGCTTCCCGTTCCATCTGATCGTCGTCAACGACGGCAGCGCGCCGGAGACGACCGGCTACCTGGAGGAAGCGGCCAAGCTCAACCCCGGGATGACGCTGATCCACAACGACTCGCCACCGCACGGCTATGCCATCGCCGCCAACCTCGGGATGCGCTCCGCCGGGGGGGACTACGTCGTCGTCCTCAACAGCGACACGATCGTCACCGCGGGGTGGCTGGAGCGGATCATCGCCTGCGGCGAGTCCGACGCGAGGATCGGCGTCCTCGGTCCGCTCTCAAATGCGGCCAGTCATCAGTCAGTTCCCGAGCTTCGCGAAGGCGGCGCGTGGGCGACGAACCCGTTGCCGGCCTTCGCTACCGAGGACGGGTTGGCAGCGCTGGTCGACCGCGTCTCCCCCCGCAGCCGCCCGCGCTTGCCCTTCATCAACGGGTTCTGTTATGTCGTCAAGCGCTCGGTTTTCGAGGCAATCGGCTACTTCGACGAGGACAACTTCGCGAGCGGCTACTGCGAGGAGAACGACTTCAGCTATCGGGCCGCCCAAGCCGGATTCGAACTCGCGGTCGTCGACGATTGCTACGTCTTTCACGCCAAGTCGAAGTCCTTTACTCCCGAGGCGCGCAAGCCGATCGCCAAGCGTAATTACGAGATCTTCCTGCGCAAGCACGGGGCCGAGAAGATCAAGGGCCTGGTCGAGCAGCTGGAGCGGGACACCTCTCTCAGCCCACTCCGCTCTGCCGTTGGGGAAGGCCTCGCCAGCCGTGAGGCCCTTGCCCAGGCATTGGTCGGGTCCGCTCCGCTTTCGATTGACTTCATCCTGCCGGGCCTCGGTGTCGGTGGTTCCGGCGGCTCGCACTCCGTCTACCAGGAGGTACGGGGCCTGCGTCGGTTGGGGGTGAAGGCGCGAGTCCTCCTGGCATCCTCCTCATGGAAGCGGGCGTTGGAGGCATACGAGGATGCAGAGCAGCTCTTCGAGCCCTTTGACGACCTTGTCGCTCTGGCCGAGAAGACGGCCGGCGCCGACATCATCTCCGCCACCCATTACAAGTCCGTAGCGCTGCTCGCCGGGCTGCGCGAGCGGCGCGACGACTTCCTGCCGGCGTACTACATCCAGGACTACGAGCCCTTCTTCTCCCAGCGGGGCTCGGCCAACCTGCGAGAGGCGCTGGAGTCCTACACGGCAATCCCGGGTTGCCTCCTGTTCGCCAAGACGCACTGGCTATGCAACATCGTCTCAGAGCGGCATGGGGTGCCGGTGGCGAAGGTCGAGCCCAGCCTCGACGAGTCCCTGTTTTGCTTCAACGGCGAGCGCCGGCAGGATGGCCCCCTGCGGCTTTCGGCGATGCTCCGGCCGCGAACGCCGCGACGTCAGCCAGTCACCACCATCGCCGTGCTCGAGGAGCTGCGCAACCGACTTGGCGAGGATTTCGAGGTC